>JAHYJQ010000276.1 GCA_019429025.1 Trueperaceae bacterium
CGCCCTCGACGCGCCGGTGGGCCGCCCGCTCGGGCCCGACGGCGAGGTGGCTGAGGTGGGCGCGGCGGAGGGGGCGGCGTGGCTCGCGTGGAGCGCCATGGGCCACGCCCCGGCGCGCACGCCGCGCGCGTCTCGCTGGGTCGAACCCGACGCCGCCCGCGCCGAGGCCACCGCCGAGGCCTTCGCGCGCTACCGGCCGCTCGGGCTCTAGCCGGACGGGGCGGGCCGTGGCCGCGAGGCCGCGGCCCCCTTCGTCTGCCGCCCAGGGCCCGTGGCGCGGCGCGCGAAGCGGGCCGCCAGGTCGATCACCACGTACTCGAGCGCCCACGCGGGGTCGCGCCCCGTCTTCATCGCCACGTCGGCGGCGACCGTCCGCTTGGCCAGCTCGGCGAGGGCCGGCTCGTCGAGGCCGCGGGCCACGGCGAGCGCCTTCTTCGTCGGGTAAGGGGACGACTTGAGCTCGCGCGCGGCGGCCTCGGGCGTCACCTCCGGGTCGCGCATGGCCAGCGCGGCGCAGCGCACGACCAGGTCGATCTGCCACGCGAGGACGGCCATCACCCGGACCGGTGCCTCGCCGACCTCGAGCAAGCCCCGCGCGATGCGCAACGCCGACGCGGCGTCACCCGCGGCGATCGCGTCGGTCAGGTCGAAGGCGCTCCTGGCCGCCGGCCGGTGGGCGATGGCGCGGGCCCGCTCCGGGGTGATCGCGCCATCGAGCAGCCCGAGCTTCGCCACCTCGCCCACGATGCCCGGCAGGTCCTCGCCGAACAGGTCGACCAGCGTGCCGGCGACGTCCCCGCGCACGGTCACGCCCGCCCCCTCGAGCTCCTGCGCCACCCAGCGCGTCAGGTTGCCGAAGCGCGGCGTCGGCAGGACCCGCAGCCGCCCGATGCCGCGCCAGCGCTTCTGGCGCGCCGCCGTCGCGGCCGCGTCGAGGACGACGGCGTCCGCCGCGCCCCCGGCCAGCGCCTCGCCCTGCCCGGCGTCCGCCCCGCCGTAGACGACGGCAAGGGCGTCGATGACCGCGGTCCGCTCCGCGTTCTGCCCGGCGCCGGAGAACGCCTCGTCGAGGTCGATGAACAGCGCCACGCGACCGAACAGGCCGCCCTGGCCGAGCGCCTCGCGCACGTCGTCGGCCTGCAGCCCCTCGTCGAGGCGCACGACCTCGAGGGCGGGATCGGCCTCGCGCAGCTCTGCCAGCGCGGCCAGGGCAGCGCGGCGAGCGAGGAAGGCGTCGCCCGCGAACACCTGCAGCATCGGCTCAGAGCCTCACGGCCCGCAGGGCCGCGAGCATGGCGTCGGCGTGCGGGTAGCGCGCCTCGGGCTCGCGGGCGAGCGCCCGGTCGACGACCGGCGCCAACGCCTGCGCGGCGGCCGGCAGCGGCGCGCGCGGCACGCGGTCGTCCCCCACCAGCCAGCGCAGCACCTGCGAGCCGTAGGGCGGCTCGCCCGTCAACGCGTGGTAGAGCACCGCGCCGACGCCGTAGATGTCGGAGCGGTGGTCGGTCCGCACGCCCTGGAACTGCTCGGGCGCCATGTAGTTGGGCGTGCCCAACAGCTCCTGGTCGCCGGTGATGGCCGTGAGCGCCAGGTCCTTGGCGAAGCCGAAGTCGGTCAGCAGGGCCCGCTCACCCTTGAGCAGCACGTTGCCGGGCTTGACGTCGCAGTGCACGACGCCATGGAGGTGCGCGTGGTCGAGCGCCTGCAGCAGGTCCGCGACCACCCGCACGGCGCGCTCGGGCGGCAGCGCGCCGCCGGCCAGCACCGACGCCAGGTCGCTCCCCGCCACGTAGCCGTAGACGAGGTTGCCGTCGAAGGCGGCCAGCAGCGGCACGATGTTGGGGTGGTCGAGCTTGCGGACGACGTCCGCCTCTCGCTCCAGCCGCCGCGCCACCTCGGCCGACACGCCCACCAGCCGCTTCACCACCACCAGGCGGTCGTCCCAGCGCGCCAACTCGACCCGCACCAGGCCCCGCTGGGACAACACCCTGACCGTCTCGAGCATCGCCGAACGCTAACACGTGGCCCCGCGCGGGCGTCGGGCACGGGCGCCTCGCCCGCGCGTCGGGCGGCACCGGGCCCGGCGAGGGATGCGCGCGCCGCGGAGGTCGTCAGCGCCCGACGACGGGCGCCGGCGGAAGCGGGAAGGTCGCCCGCAGCGCCCCCTCCGCGCGCGTGGTGCGCACCGCCACCCCGTGGGCCGCGAGGCGCTCGAGGACGCTGGCCGCAGGGTGGCCGTAGCGGTTCTCGCCGACCGATACCCACGCCCATGATGGCTGCGCGGCGCGCAACAGCGCCTCCGAGGTGCTCGACGCCGAGCCGTGGTGGGGGGCGAGCAGGAGCGGCGTCGGTGGCACCGCCAACCGCGCCTCGACCGCCGCGGGCGCGTCGCCGAGCAGCAAAGCCCACGGGGCGCCCCGCCAGCGCACCAGCAGCCCCACGGAGTCCTCGTTCGGCTCGCCGGCAGCGGCGTGCGTGGGGTGCAGGACGTCGAGGTCGAGACCGCCGACGCGGTAGGTCTCGCCTCGGCGGGCCTGGACGACGGGCACGCCGCGCTCGGCGGCCGTGCGCAGGAGGTCGACGAAGGCGACCCGCTCCTCCGCGGGGTGGCCGATGAGCAGCGCGCCGACGGGGAACGACCGCAGCACGGCCGTCAGCCCCTCGATGTGGTCCGCGTCGGCGTGGCTGGCGACCACGAGGGGCAGGGCGCCGATGCCGAGGGCGCGCAGCGCCGGGACCACCGTGCGGGCGCCGACGTCGAAGTCGGAGAACGGCGTCCCGCCGCCGTCGACCAACACCGCCTGGCCCCGCGCCAGCCGGATGACGACGGCGTCGCCCTGACCGACGTCGAGCGCGATGAGGTCGGGCGTCCCCCACGCCGGCGGCACGACGACGGTCACCATGCCCGCGGCCCACGCCACGGTCAGCGCGCGCCAGCCGCGCCAGGCGCCGCGCAAGCCGGCCACGAGCGCCAGCGACCCCACCGCGAACGCCGCGTGCCCGACCGGCGAGACCTCGCCCCAGGGCAGCGCCGGCGCGCGCGATGCCAGCTCGGCGAGCCGCAGCAGCGCCGCCGCGACCGGGCCCGTGAGGCGGTTGACGAGCTCGGCGGCCCCCTCGTGCAGCAGACCGGCGAGGCCCGCGAGGAACCCGAGCGGCACCAGCAGGCTCGCCAGCGGCACCGCGACGAGGTTGGCCAGCGGCGCGACCAGCGGCACGGCGCCGAAGTTGGACGCCACCAGCGATCCGGTCGCCCACTGCGCGGTCACGCCGACGGCCGCGGCGCCGCGCAGCCAGGGTCCGAAACGAGACCGTCGGCCGCCGCGCCCCCGTCGGCCCACCGCGGCCAGCCGCGGGGCACCCTGCCCCCGCGCCCGGGCCACGCGTCGGGCCGCCGCCGCCAGGCCCTCCGCCAGCACGGCGATGCGGTCGGCCAGCGGCGCGGCGGCCAGGCCCATGCCCAGCACCGAGAGGTAGGAGAGCTGGAAGCCGAGGTCGCCGAGCCAGCCCGGCCGCGCCAGCAGCGACGCAGCGGCGGCCAGCGACAGGTGGCTGGCCCAGCCGGCACCGCCGACGCCGAAGGCGCGCCCGAGGAGGGCGGCGGCCACCATCGCGGTGGCGCGGACCACGGCGGGCGACGGCCCGACCACGGCGACGTAGCCGAGCAGCAACGCGACGACCGCCGTGCTGCGCAGCCGGCCGACGCCGCCCACCGCCCAGGTCAGCACGGCCGCCAGCAGGCCGACGTGGAGGCCCGAGAGCGCCAGGACGTGCGCGAGGCCCGAGGCCGCGAACGCCTCCCGCAGCGGACCCAGGTCGTCACGCAGGCCGAGCGTGAGCGCTTGCATCAGCGCGGCCGACGGCGGCGGCAGCCCGGCCACCACGCCGGCGCGCAGTGCCGCACGGGCGCGCAGGCGCCCCCCCGGCGGCGCCAGCGCCACGGCGTCGCCGACGACGAGGGCCGCCGTCACGCCCCTACGCGCGTGGAACGCCGCCGCGTCGAAGCCGCCGGGGTTGCGCCGCCCGGGGATCTCGGCCAGCCGGCCGGCGAGTCGGTGGGGACCGTCGGCGACCGTCGCGCCGCGGAGCCGGAGCCCGGGCGCGCCGCCGGCCAGCGGCCAGGCCACGCCGTCGATCACGCGGGCCTCGACCACGACCTCCTCGCCGGCGCGGCCCGCCCAGGG
>JAHYJQ010000277.1 GCA_019429025.1 Trueperaceae bacterium
GTCGTGTCCAGGTTCCTGGCCTCGACGCGGCCGCCGTGGAGGTCGACCAGCATGCGCACGATCGCCAGTCCGAGCCCGCTCCCCGAGGCGCCGCGCTCGTCGCGGCGCGCGCCGGTCACGAAGCGGTCGAAGATCGTCTCGAGCTCGCTCTCGGGGATGCCGGGGCCACGGTCACGCACCGTCAGGCGCACCTCGTCGCCGTCACGAGCGACCGCGATCTCGACGTCCGTACCACCCGGCGCGTACCGCGCGGCGTTGTCGATGAGGTTGTGCAGCACCTGGACCATGCGCTGCGGGTCGACGCGCACCGTGACGGGCGACACCGGCCCGCGCACGGCCAGGCCGACCCCCCTGGGCCGCAGGCCGTCGCGGGCGGCCTCGACCGCCGACTCGAGCCAGGCACCGAGGTCGACGGCGACGGGCTCCAGCGTCAGCCGGCCGGCGTCGGCGAGCGACAGGAGCCGCAGGTCGTCGACCAGGCGGGCCAACAGGTCGGCGTGCCCGCGCAGCCGCCGCACCTCGTCCGCCGAGAGCGGCACCAGGCCGTCCTCCAGCGCCTCGAGCCGCAGCCGCAGGGCGGCCAGCGGCGTGCGCAGCTCGTGGGCCACGTCGGCGACCATCGCCTTGCGCTCACCCTCGTAGCGCTCGAGCGCCTCGGACATGGCGTTGAAGCCGTCGGTCAGCGCGCGCGTCTCCACGGGTTGGGTCGCCCGCCGCGGCAGCTCGACGCGGGTGCCGAAGCGCCCGGCGGCGAGCTGCGAACTGGCGGCCGACACCGCGGCGATCGGCCGTGCGATGCTGCGCGACAGCCACGCCGCCAGCGCCACCCCGAGGAGCAGGGCCGTCAGCACCCCCACGACGGTGGCGTCGCGCCGCGCCGCGCGCGAGTCGCCGACGAAGGTCACCAGGCGCTCCACCTCGGCCTGGAGCCGCGCCGGGTCGCCGGACGCGCCGGGCGGCAGTGCCGCCGGCCGGATCGCGGGTCTTCGGTTGGCGAGCCACCAACGCAGCGTCCCCGGCAGCGGCGTGTCGGCCTGGACCCGCACGCGGTACACCTCGGGCAGCGTCGCCAACGCGGCGCGGTCGGCCACCATCGTCGCCACGGGCACCGCCAGCAGCGAGACCAGCGCCACCACGACCATCGCGAGCAGCAGGCGGGTCGACAGCCGGTTCACGGGCCGCGGTCCTCGAGCACGTAGCCGCGCCCGCGCACCGTCCGGATGAGGCGCTCGCCCCCGCCGGCCTCGCGCAGCTTGCGCCGCAGGTTGACGACGTGGATGTCGACCGCGCGCTCGAGCGCGTCGCCGTCGGGGATGGCGGCCTCGTAGAGCTCGGCGCGCTCGATGACGCGCCCGGGCGTGCGGGCCAGGTGCTGCACGAGCTTGAACTCGCTGGGCGTCAGCTCCAGCGGGCTCCCCGAGTAACGCACCTCGACGCGGTAGGCGTCGACCTCGAGGGCACCGACGCGCAGCACCTCGTGGTCGCCCGCGGCCGCGGGCGACGCGCGCCGCAGCGCCACCTTGACGCGCGCCAGCAGCTTGCGGGCGCTGACCGGCTTGACGAGGTAGTCGTCCGCGCCCATCCCCAGCCCCAGCAGCTCGTCGACCTCCTCGCTGCGCGCCGTGAGGATGACGACGGGCACGTCGGACGCGGCGCGGATGCGGCGCAGCACCTCCATGCCGTCGACCTTGGGGAGGCCGAGGTCGAGCAGCACCAGGTCCGGGGCCGCGGCGCGGAAGAGCTCGAGGGCGCGCTCGCCGTCCGCGGCGCGCTCCGTGCGGAAGCCCTCGTGGCGGAGGTAGAGCTCGATCGTCTCGGCCAGCGTGACCTCGTCCTCCACGATCAACACGAGCTGGCCGCGGCCCTGGGCGTTCCGTTGCGGGTTCACAGCCATCGGACCTCCGACGGCGCGCTGTGGCGCCGACCCCACGATGCCGCGAATTCGTTCGCGTCGTGTGTGGAGAGCGTGTGGACGCGGGTCGCCCGCGCGCGGGCGACCCGCACGCTCCCCGCGGCCGGGCAACGCGTGGCCAGGCGGCCCGCCGCCGCACGACCCGCGGTACCCTGGCGCCGCGCCACCCCGCGAAGGAGACCCCATGACGGATCTGAACCCACGCATCGACGCGAACGTCCAGCGCGAGGCCGACGCCCTGCTCGAGCTCTCCCACCGGATCCACGCCCACCCCGAGATCCTGTTCGAGGAGTTCCAGGCCTCGGCGTGGCTGGCCGACGCCCTCGAGGCGCGCGGGTTCGCCGTGGAGCGCGGCGTGGGCGGGCTGCCGACCGCGTTCCGGGCGGTCCGCGAGGGCCAGGGCCCCGGTCCGACGGTCGCCCTGCTGTGCGAGTACGACGCGCTGCCCGGCCTGGGGCACGCGTGCGGCCACAACGTCATCGCCACCATGGGGGCAGGCGCCGGCGTCGCGCTGGCGCCGCTGATGGACGAGCTGCCGGGCCGTCTGGTCGTGCTGGGCACCCCCGCCGAGGAGGGTGGCGGCGGCAAGGTGCTGCTGCAGCGGGCCGGTGTGTTCGACGGCATCGACGCCGCGCTGATGATCCACCCATGGCTCGCCAACCAGGCGGCCATGCCGCTGCTGGCGAGCACGCGCTGGGACGTCGTCTACCACGGGCGCCCGGCGCACGCGGCGCTGGCGCCGCACATGGGCATCAACGCCCTCGACGCCGTGCGCCTGGCCTTCGCCGGGATCGACGCCCTGCGCCAGCAGGTGCGCCCCGACGTGCGCATCCACGGCATCGTCACCCACGGCGGCGACGCGCCCAACGTCATCCCCGAGCGCGCCGGCCTCAGGCTCGTGGCCCGCTCCGCGGACGGCGCCTACCTGCTCGAGGAGCTGGCGCCGCGCATCGAGCGGCTGTTCGAGGGCGCCGCGATGATGACCGGCGCCCGCGCCGAGGTGACGCCCGCGCCGATCCGCTACCGCGAGATGCGCTTCAACCGCCCGCTGGAGGAGGCCTTCGAGTGCCACGCGGCCCGCCGCGGCCGGACCACCCTGCCGGTCGACCCGCTGGCGGCCGCCGGCTCGTCGGACATCGGCAACGTGTCGCAGGCGCTCCCCAGTCTCCACGGCCTGCTGGCGATCGACGACGCGGCGATGCCGCACACGGCGGCCTTCGAGGTCGCGGCCGGCTCGCCCAGGGGCGACGCCGCCGTCCTGGACGGCGCGGCGGTGCTGGCGGGCGTCGCGGCCGAGCTGCTGAGCGACCCGGGGCGGATGGCGGAGGTGCGGGCGGCGTTCGAGGGCGCCTGAGAAGAACGGAAGGATGTCTACCAACTCCATGGTAGAATGGCACCATGAGCCTCAACGTCAAGCACCCTGACGCCCACCGCTTGGCCAAGGAGCTCGCGGCGGTCACCGGCGAGACGCTGACCGAGGCGGTGACGGAGGCGCTGCGCGAGCGCCTCGAACGGGAACGCGCGGCGCTCGCCCACGCACGAGGGGAGCAGGCGAACGCGCTTGCCGAACGCGTCCTCGCGATCGGACGCGACTGCGCGGGCCGCCTGCGCGAGCCGTTCGCGACGGGCGACCCCGGCACGCTCCTCCACGGGGACGACGGCCTCCCCCGCTGACCCGTGGTCCTCGACACCTCCGCCATCATCGCCGTGCTGCGGGACGAGCCCGAGGCACCCGCGCTCGCCCGCACCATGGCCGCGGCAGGGTCCTTGCACCTCTCGACCGCCAGCTACGTCGAGGCCGGCGCCGTGATCGACGGCAGCCGCGACCCGGTCGCCACGCGCCGCCTCGACGAGTTGCTCGACGTCCTCGGCGTCGTCCTCGAACCCGTGACGCAGGAGCAGGCGCGGATCGCCCGGGCCGCCTACCGTGACTTCGGTCGCGGCAGCGGACACCGGGCGAACCTCGACTACGGCGACGCCTTCGCCTACGCCCTCGCGAAGACCCTCGACGAACCGCTGCTGTTCAAGGGCGACGACTTCGGCCACACCGACGTCGAGGTCGCGCAGTGGCCTCTGGACCCAAAGTGAACGCTACGCCCCCGGCCCCTTGACGAAGCGCCCGGGCGTCGCCCCGGTGTGCTCGCCGTCCGCGAGCACGCGGCCGCCGTTCACCCACACGTCGCGGACGCCGACGGAGAGCTGGTGCGGGTCCTCGAAGGTGGCGCGGTCGCCCACCGTCTCCGGGTCGAACACGACGACGTCGGCGAAGAACCCCTCGCGCAGCAAGCCGCGGTCGCGCAGCGACAGGCGGTCGGCCACCGACGAGGTCATCTTGCGCACC
>JAHYJQ010000005.1 GCA_019429025.1 Trueperaceae bacterium
GGCCCAGGGCCTGGAGGCGGGAGGGCGCCGGGCCCGCCAGGCCCGGCAGCAGCGTGTGCGGCCGGTCCGCCACGGCGTCCGCCGCCGCGGAGGCGCCCGCCGGCGCCCAGTGGGTGTCGGTGCGCAGCCAGGCGGCCTCGCCCAGCGCGGCCAGCGACGGCCGCAGGTCGACGACCGCGACGCCCGCGCCGCGCAGGGTCGCCAGCGCGGCGTCGTAGCGTTCGGCGGCCGCCCGCGGCAGCGGCGGCTGGCCCGCGTCGACCAGCGCGGCCTTGGCCGGCACCAGCGCCACCAGCAGGCGCACGCCGTCGGCGGCGAGACGCCGGTGGGCGTCGCGCACGTGCGCGAACGCGGCCATCCGCGACGCGGTCGGGTCGGGCGGGAGCGCGTACTCCGTGGCGGTGAAGAGCCACCCGTCGGCGCCGAGCACCACGCCGGGGGGCGCCTGGCGGAAGAGCGCCAGGTCGATCGCGTTCCACAGCGCCGCGGCCGCCGGCCGCAGGGGCGAGGCCCGATCGAGCGCCGCCTGGTAATCGCGCGCCCAGGCGCCGTCACGCACGTCGGCCTGGGGCCAGCGCAGCAGGGCCGGGTTGGCCGCCGTGCCCGCGAAGCCGAGGGCCAGCACCAGGGCGAAGGCCGCGGCGCTGCGGCGGCCGTGGGTGGGGGCGGGGGTCGTGGGTCGCATCAGAACTGGAAGTAGAGAAAGGGCGAGGCGGCGTCCGTGATCGCGCGAGCGACACCCAGGACGAAGAGGGGCAAGAGGACGCCGCGGCGCCAGGCCGCCGCCGGCCGCCACTCGGCGGCGGGCGGGGCGCGGAAGGCGAGCCACAGCCCCAGCGCGCCGGCGAGCAGTGCGCGCGGCCCCAGTAGCCACACGAGGTCGGGGCCGAGCGCGAGGCCCTGCAGGCCAAGCATGCCACTCAGCACCGCTCGCGCAGCGTCGAGGTCGTCGGCGCGGAACGCCGCCCAGCCGGCGAGCACGACGACGAAGGTGCCGAGGGTGGAGAGCGGCGCGGGCAGCGCCGGGCGGTCGGCGCGGACCCCCGCGAGCCGTTCGGCGATCAACCACGCGGCGTGCCACGCGCCCCACAGGATGAAGGTCCAGGACGCGCCGTGCCACAGCCCGGCCAGCAGCATGACGGTGACGAGGTTGACGTAGGTGCGCCGGCGGCCGCGCCGGTTGCCGCCCAGCGGGACGTACAGGTAGTCGCGCAGCCAGGTCGACAGGCTCAGGTGCCAGCGGCGCCAGAACTCGGTCACGCTGCGCGCCCGGTAGGGGCGCAGGAAGTTCTCGGGCAGCGTGAAGCCGAGCATGCGTCCCAGGCCAATCGCCATGTCCGAGTACCCCGAGAAGTCGAACAGCAGCTGCACGGCGAACGCCGTCGTCCCCAGCCAGGCCTCGGCCGCGGTCGGCGCACCGAGGGCGAAGGCGCCGTCGGCCACGGGCGCGAGGGCGTCGGCGATCAGCACCTTCTTGACGAACCCGAGCATGAAGCGCTCGGCGCCGGCCGCGAACCCCTGCAGCGTCATGCGCGGCGCCGGCAGGTCGGCGGCGATGGTCTTGAAGCGCACGATGGGCCCGGCGATCAACTGCGGGAAGAGCGCGACGAAGGCCGCGACGTCGACGGCGCGCGCGTCGCGCGGGGCGTCGCCGCGCGCCACGTCGATGAGGTAGCTGATGGCCTGGAAGACGTAGAACGAGATCCCGATCGGCAGCACCACCTCGAGCATCGGCAGCGGCCGGACGCCCACCGCGGCGAGCACGGCGTTGAGGTTCTCGACGCCGAACCCGGCGTACTTGAAGTACCCCAGCGCCGCGAGCTGCGCGCCGACGCCGAGGGCGAGCGCCAGCCTGCGGGCGCCGTCGGCCTGGGCCCGCGCGATCGCGCGCCCCGACGCGATCGCCAGGCCGGTGGTCAGGGCGAACACCAGCGCGAAGTCCGGGCGCCACCAGGCGTAGAAGGCGTAGGAGCCGACCAGGACGAGCGCGGTCCGGTGGCGGGGCGGCAGCAGGGCGTAGGCGGTCAGGAAGACCGGCAGGAAGAGGAACAGGAAGACGGTGGAGGTGAAGACCACCCGCGCCCCCGTTCACTCGGCGGCGGTCGCCAACAGCGCCGCGACCGGGCCGTCGCCGAGGTCGAAGACGGCGACGGCGTACGCCACGCCGCGTTCGAACGCTTGCGGCTCCAGCGTCACCACGGTGTCGCCGCCCGCGGTGACGACCAGGCCCGTGGTGGCGCGGGCGACCGCCAGCGCCTGGTGTGTCAGGCGTGGCACGCCCGCGACCACCGGGGTGCCGTCGGGCGCGCGCAGGTCGAGCGCCTCCAGGCCGGTCAGGTTCATCAGGCCGAGCAGCCCGCGGGACACGTCACGCAGCGCCGGGTCGGCGATGGCGACCGGGCCGTCGACGGTCGCGGCGACGGTGGTGAACGACTCCTGGTGCACCTCGAGCTGCAGCTCCTCACCGCCCACGTCGACGCGTACCCGGCCGGCGGGCACCCGGGCGTAGCGGGTCGCGCCGCCCAGCGGCAGCACGACGGTCGTGTGGTCCGCCACGCGCACGGCGACGCCGCCGCTGGCGACGGCGTTGAGGACGCGCACCCAGGCGGCGTCCTGCGGCGCCTCCGGGCCGTACAGGCCGGGCTGCGCGGCCGCCGAGGCGAGGATCAGCGCCAGCGCGCAGGCCGCGAGGGCGCCGAGGCCGGCCGCCGGCCGCGCCCGGGAGGCACGCGCCCGCAAGGCGCCGGGACGCGCCGGCGGCGATTCGAACGAGGCGGTCCAAAGCATGGCGCGACCCTACCGTCCGAGGCGATCGACCGCCGTAGCCCGGCGGCCGCTGCCGAGTCGTCCAGTTCACACGCTTCGGCGCGCGAGGAGGTACCATAATTACTACGGTACCCGCGCCGGGGTGCCCCGGAGGCCCGCATGACGCTCGCCCTGCTGCTCGCCGCATTCCTCTCGATCGTCCTCGCGTTCGGGGCGCTGGTCGCCGTGCACGACGCGCTCGAGGCCGCCTGGCGGCGCGCGGCCACGCGCCGTTCCGTCGCCCGTGCGTCCGGGGCCGCGGGGCCGCGTTCGCGCCCGGAGGCGGCGCTCGCCCACCGGGCTCGGCAGCGGGGCGGGCAAGGTCGCACGACGGGCGCGCCGGCGTGGGCCGCCACGGCCCCCGCGCGCACGTGGCGACACCTACACTGAGGGCATGCCGTCCCCCCACCCGGACGAACCGCCCCGCGCCGACGCCCGCCGGCGGCTGGCGGAGCTGCGCAGCGAGATCGCCCGCCACGACCGCCTCTACCACCAGCTCGACGCGCCGGAGATCAGCGACGAGGCCTACGACGCCCTGTGGCACGAGCTGCGCGAGCTCGAGGCGCGGCACCCCGAGCTCGTCGACCCCGACAGCCCCAGCCAGCGCGTCGGGGGCGCGCCCGTCGCCGGCCTCGAGTCCGCCGCCCATCTGGCGCCGATGCGCAGCCTCGACTCCTCGGCCAAGGAGGCGGCGTTCCGGCAGTTCGACGCCCGCGTCCGGCGCGCGCTCGGCGAGGATGCCGAGATCGTCTACTCGCTCGAACCCAAGATCGACGGGCTCTCCGTCGAGCTCGTCTACGAGGCCGGGCGCTTCGCCCGCGCGGTCACCCGCGGCGACGGCCTCGTCGGCGAGGTCATCAGCCACAACGTGCGCACGATCGGCGCGCTGCCGCTCGAGCTCGACGGCGGCCGTCGCCCGGTGCCGCCGCTGCTGTCCGTGCGCGGCGAGGTCTACCTGGCGCTGGAGGCCTTCGACGACGTCAACGAGCGGCTGATCTCGGAGGGCAAGGCGCCCTTCGCCAGCCCGCGCAACCTCGCCGCCGGCACCGTGCGCCAGCTCGACCCCGCCCTGGCCGCCGAGCGACCGCTCACGCTCTTCGCCTACGACGTGCTCGAGGCCGGCGCCGGGGAGGACGGCCACGGGGCCCTGACGCGCCACCAGCAGGTCCTGGAGGCCCTCGCGGACTGGGGCCTGCCCACCAACCCCGAGAACCGCCTCGTCGGCAGCGCGGACGCCGTCTGGGCAGCCTTCGAGGCCTTCGCGGAGCGGCGCGACGCGCTCGCCTACGAGGTCGACGGCCTGGTGGTCAAGCTCGACGACCTCGCCGCCCGCCGACGCCTCGGCGACACCGCCCACCACCCCCGCTGGGCCTTCGCGATCAAGTTCCCGCCGCGCAAGGAGGTCAGCCAGGTGCTGCGCATCGTCGCCAGCGTCGGCCGCACCGGCGTCGTCACGCCGGTGGCCCTGCTGCGGCCGGTGAACATCGGCGGCGTCACCGTCGGCCGCGCCAACCTGCACAACCGCGAGGACCTGAGCCGCAAGGACATCCGCGAGGGCGACACCGTGCGCGTCGAGCGCGCCGGCGACGTCATCCCGCAGGTGGTCGAGCGGCTCGCGGGGCCGCCCGGCGCCGAGCGCGGGGCGCCCTTCCGCATGCCCGAGGCCTGCCCCAGCTGCGGCACCCCGCTCATCGACCGCGGCCCCTACACCGTCTGCCCCAACGCCTTCGGCTGCCCGGCGCAGGCGGTCGCGCGGCTCGTCCACCTCGGCAGCCGCATCGCGCTCGACGTCGAGGGGCTCGGCGACGTCACCGCCCGGCTGCTCGTCGAGGCCGGCCTGGTGCGCGAGCTCCCCGACCTCTTCGACCTGACGGCCGCCGACGTCGAGCGCCTCGAGGGCTTCGCCGCGGTCTCCGCGGCCAAGCTCGAGGCCGCCGTGCGGCAGGCGGCCCGGACGACCGTGCCGCGCTTCCTGGTGGCGCTCGGGATCCCCGAGGTCGGCCCCGCGGTCGCGCGCGCGCTGGCCGAACGCTTCGGCACCGTCGAGGCCCTGCGCGCCGCCGACGCGGCCACGCTCGCGGGCGTCCGCGGCATCGGCGGCGTCATGGCCGCCGCCATCGCCGGCTTCTTCGCCGACCCGCGCAACGCGCGCGTCGTCGACCGCCTGCTGGACGGGCGCGTGGAGGTCGAGCCGTTCGACGTCGTCGCGCCGGCGTCCGACGCCCTGGCGGGGGAGACGCTGGTGTTCACCGGCGCGCTCGCCGGCTTCACCCGCGGCGCCGCCGAGGCCCTGGTCGCGCGCCTCGGCGGCCGCGCCGCGGGCAGCGTGTCGCAGCGCACGACCCTGGTCGTGGCGGGTGCCGACGCCGGCTCCAAGCTGGAGAGGGCCGCCGCCCTGGGGGTGCCGGTGGTCGACGAGGCGGGCTTCCTGGCGTTCCTCGAGGGGCGCGGCGTCGATCCCGTCGAACTGCAGCAGGAGGCGTCATGAGGAAGCCACCCAGCCGAGGCACGGCGCGACCGCGGCGGCGGTCATGAGCGGGCGCCGCTTCACCAACGCGGTCGTCGCGGCCAGGTTGGCACGGCTGGCCGACCTGCTCGAGATCGACGGCGCCAACGCCTTCCGCGTGCGCGCGTACCGCGGCGCGGCCGAGACGATCGAGGCGCACCCGGAGGCGATCGCCGACCTGCTCGCCCGCGGCGACGACCTCACGGCGCTCAAGGGGATCGGCAAGGACCTGGCCGCCGCGCTCGCCGCGCTCTTCGACGAGGGCGAGATCCCGGCGCTGCGCGAGGTCGCCGAGCGCGTCCCCGTCGGCCTGCTCGAGGTGGTGCGGGTGCCCGGGGTGGGGCCCAAGCGCGCGGCGACGCTGTGGCGCGAGCTCGGCGTGACGTCGCTGGACGACCTCGATCGCGCCGCCCGGGAGGGGCGCGTCGCCGAGCTGGCCGGCTTCGGCGCGAAGACCCAGGCCAAGGTGCTCGCGGGGGTGGCGCAGGTGCGCCGTCACGGCGGGCGCGTCCGCCTGGGCGACGCAGAGGCGGCGCTCGCGCCGCTGCTCGCGGCCATCCGCGCGGCGTCCGGCGTCGCGCGCGTCGAGGTCGCCGGCAGCCTGCGGCGGGGCCGTGCCACCGTCGGCGACGTCGACCTGCTGGCGGTCGCGGACGAGCCCGCCGCCGCGATGGCCACGCTGCGGGACCACCCCGACGTCGCCGAGGTGCTCGGCAGCGGCGACACCAAGACCAGCGTCCGACTCGAGGGCGACCTGCAGGTCGACCTGCGGGTGGTGCCCGCGGCGTCCTTCGGGGCCGCGTGGCAGTACTTCACCGGCTCGAAGGCGCACAACGTCGTGCTGCGCCAGCGCGCGGTCGACCGCGGCCTGCGGCTCTCCGAGTACGGCCTCTTCCGCGGCGGCGAGGGCGATCACCCGGAGCGTGGCGAGCGCCTGGCCGGCGCGGACGAGGAGGGCGTCTACCGCGCGTTGGGCCTGGCGTGGGTCCCACCCGAACTGCGCGAGGACCGCGGCGAGATCACCGCGGCGGCGGACGGACGCCTCCCGCGCCTGCTCGAGGCGTCCGACCTCCGCGGCGACCTCCACCTGCACTCGACGTGGTCCGACGGCACGGCCGGGATCCGCGCCATGCGCGCCGCCTGCGCCGAGCGCGGCTACGCCTACATGGCGATCAGCGACCACTCGCAGGCGCTGCGCATGACCGGCGGGCTCGACCCCGCGAAGCTCGCCCGGCAGTGGGCCGAGCTCGACGAGATCGCCGCGGAGGACGCCGGGCGCAGCGACGGCGACGCGCCACCCACGCTGCTGCGCGGCCTCGAGGTCGACGTCCTCAAGGACGGGCGCCTCGACCTGGACGACGACTGGCTGGCCCGCCTCGACCTCGTGATCGTCAGCGTGCACGGCCACCTCGACCTCCCCCAGGCGCAGCAGACCGAGCGCGTCGTGCGCGCGCTGCAGCACCCCGAGGTCAACGTCCTGGCGCACCCCACCGGCCGGTTGCTCGGCAGCCGCGAGGGCATGGCGCTCGACCTGGACGCCGTCTTCGAGGCGGCGGCCGCCCACGGCGTCGCGGTCGAGTGCAACGCGAGCCCCTACCGGCTCGACCTCGGCGACGTCGAGCTCATGCGCGCCGTCGCGGCCGGCTGCAGGGTGGCGATCGACACCGACGCGCACGCCCTGGCCGGGCTCGACGACATGCGCTACGGCGTGGCCACGGCGCGGCGGGCGTGGCTCGGGCGCGAGCACGTCATCAACGCCTGGCCGCTGGGGCGGCTGCGGGCGTTCCTGGCGAAGCGCCCCGCAGCCGAGGGTGCCTGAGTCCCCCGTCGCGTATCGTCGTGACGTGATGAGCGCGTGACCTGGTTCCGAACCCCGGCCCTCGCCGTCGTCGCGCTGGTGGCGTCGTGGGCCGGCGCCTGGTCGCTGGCCGGCACCCCGTACGGCGCGATCGTCGACGACCTGCTGTTGCGCTTCCATGCCCAGGAGCGGGCGTGCCGGGTGGCGCAGGCGCCGGCGGAGGCGTGCTTCGTGGTCGATCCCGGACGCGCGGCGCTCCTGGCGGAGGCGGTCGAGGCGTTCCTCGCCGAGCACGCGGGCGCCGTGGTGCGTGGCCCTTGGTCGTCGGCGAACGGCACGCACCGCGTCGCCCTCAGCCTGCCCGATGCCGGCTGGGGCGTCCTGGAGCTGTGGCTCGTCGAGGTGGCCGGCCACCGCATCGAGGGCCGCTTCCGGCACCTGCCCGAGCGGGGGCGGTGAGGTCCTTGCCGCGCCCGCGCCCGGCGCGCCAGCATGGGGACATGCCGCTGCGTCCCCCTCGCTTCACGGTGGGCGACCTGCGCGGCGCGCCGGGCTCGGACGCCGTGCAGCCCGATCTCTTCTCCGGGACCCAGGTCGTGCAGCGCACCCTGCCGAGGACCGGCACGCGCGTGCGGCTCCGCCTCGCCCCCCTCGGCGATGGCAGGGTCCGGGTCGTCGAGGCCGTGCGGCGGGCCGCTGGCGGGGCGCGCTACGAGCCGTGGCCGGAGGAGGAGGGGCGCGAGACGGAGCTCGAGCGGTTGCGGCTCGGGGTCGACTACGCCGAGCTCTTCGGCGGCTGACCCGAGCCCGTCACGTCGCTCGAGCACCTGGCGCGTGGCCGCCGCTCGCGGTATACCAAGGACCGATGCCCCGTCGCTGACGCGCTCCGAGCGCGTCGCCGGGCAGCGAACGCCGCGGTTCGGCGGCGACGAGCGCGTACACACGATGTCTTCGCCCGTGCTGCGGGCGTTCGAGGAGGTCCGATGAGGTCGCCGACGGCGCCTGCCCGCGCCGCCAGAGCATTCCCGCCCGCTGCGTACTTGCATCACGCGCGGCGGACGGGGGGGCGCCGCCCGTGCTGAGCGCCCTGCTGCTCGCCTTCGGGGTCGCGCTGGCGGCGCCGTGGCTGACCGTCCGGCTGGGCCGGTCGGCAGGGTGGGTGCTGGCGCTCCTTCCCGCGGGTCTCACGGCGTACTTCCTGAGCCTGGGGCCGCGGGTCGCGGCGGGCGAGCCGCTCGAGCAGCGCGTGGCCTGGGTCCCGCAGCTCGGCGTCGAGCTGGCGTTTCGCGTCGACGGCCTGTCGCTGCTGTTCGGCCTGCTGATCGCCGGGATCGGCACCTTCGTCGCCATCTACGCGGGCGGCTACCTCGCGGGCGACCGGCAGCTGCCGCGCTTCTACCTGCTGCTCTTCTCGTTCATGGCCGCGATGCTGGGCGTCGTCACCAGCGACGACCTCATCCTCCTGTTCGTGTTCTGGGAGCTCACCAGCATCACCTCGTTCTTCCTCATCGGGTACCAGCACGAGTCCGAGGAGAGCCGCGCCAACGCCCTCCAGGGGCTGTTCGTCACCGCCGGCGGTGGCCTGGCGATGCTCGCCGGCTTCGTGCTGCTGGGCTCGATGGCCGGTACCTACCGCATCAGCGAGCTGCTGGCGGCGCCGGGCGTGCTCGTCGAGCACCCGGCGTATCCCGTGGCGCTGGCGCTGGTCGCCTTGGGGGCCTTCACCAAGTCCGCCCAGTGGCCGTTCCACTTCTGGCTGCCCAACGCGATGGCCGCCCCGACGCCGGTGTCCTCGTACCTGCACTCCGCCACCATGGTCAAGGCGGGCGTCTACCTGCTCGCCCGCCTCGCGCCCGGCCTCGGCGGCACCCCGGCGTGGTTCTGGCTGCTCACGCTCGTCGGCGGCGCCACCGTGCTCGCCGCCACCGGCCTGACGCTGCTGCAGCGCGACAGCAAGCGGCTGCTGGCCTACTCGACGATCGTCGCCCTCGGCACCATGGTGCTGTTGATCGGCGTGGGGACGGACGCGGCCATCAAGGCGATGGTCGTGTTCCTCTTCGCCCACGCGCTGTACAAGGCGCCGCTGTTCATGGCGGCCGGCTCGGTCGACCACGAGGCCGGCACCCGCGACGTCACGCGGCTGAGGGGCCTGGGGCGGTCGATGCCGTGGACCTGGCTGGCCGCGGGCCTGGCGGGCGTCAGCGCGGCGGGCCTGCCGCCGATGCTCGGGTTCGTCGGCAAGGAGCTCGCCTACGAGGCGCTCTTCGCCGCCCCTTGGCTGCTCGCCGGGCTGATCGTCGCCGGCGCGGTGCTGCTGCTGGTGGCGGTGATGGTCGCCTGGGTGCCCTTCGCGGGGCGCAGCGTGCGGGCGCCCAAGGCGCCCCACGAGGCCCCGCTCTCGATGCTCGTCGGTCCGCTCGCCCTCGCGGTCCTCGGCCTGACCTTCGGCCTGGCCCCCGGGCTCGTGCAGGACGGCCTCATGCGCCCGGCCGCGGCCGCCGTGCTCGGCGCGCCGTACGCGTTCGACCTCTACCTGTGGCACGGTCTCACGCTCGCGCTCGGGCTGTCGCTCCTCACGATCTCGCTCGGGGTCGTGCTGGCCGCGACCTGGCGGCGCTGGCAGCCGCTGCTGGTGGCCCGCCTCGCGGGCGTTCGCTTCGGGCCGGTCGCGGTGTACGCGGGCGGCTGGCGGGGGCTGCTGCGCTTCGCCGAGCTGCAGACCCGCTTCGTCCAGTCGGACGACCTGCGCCACCATCTGACGACCATCGTCACGTTCACGGTGGCGTTGACCGGCGGCGTGGCGCTGTGGCGCGGCGGCCTGGACGGCATGGTGTGGGCGCCGGCGGCCGCCTACCTGCACGAGTTCCTCTACCTCGCGGTCATCCTGCTGGCGACCGCGACGGTGGTGCGCTCGCACTCGCGGCTGGCGGTCATCACCTCGCTCGGCGTCGTCGGCTTCGGCGTCGCCTTCGTGTTCGTGCTGTTCGCGGCGCCCGACTTGGCGATCACGCAGTTCCTCGTCGACACGCTGGTGGTCATCATCGCCGCGCTGGTGCTGATCCGGCTGCCGTCGAGCGCGCTGCGGGCCGAGGGCGGCCGCGACACCCGCTGGCTGTCGGGGATCATCGCGGTCGCCGGTGGCGCGCTCATCACGGGGCTGTTGCTCGCCGTCACCGGCCTGCCGTTCGACGGCAGCCTCACCCACTTCTTCGAGGCCAACAGCTACCCGGTCGCGCGCGGCCGCAACATCGTCAACGTCATCCTGGTCGACTTCCGCGCGGTCGATACCCTCGCCGAGGTCATCGTCCTGGCCGTCGCCGCGGCCGGCGTCGGGGCGCTCCTGCGCCGGCGCCTCGGTGGCGATGACGCGGATGTCCCGGCCCCTCGCGTGGACCGCGAAGGCGATGGCCGATGAACAGCCTCATCCTGCGGACCACCACGCGGCCGATCATCGTCGTGCTCCTGCTCATCAGCATCTTCCTGCTCCTGCGCGGGCACGACCTGCCCGGCGGCGGCTTCATCGGCGGCCTGGTGGCGGCCGCCGCGGCGGCCCTGTACGCGATCGCCTTCGGCGACGAGGCGGCCGCCAAGCTGCTGCGCGTCCACCCGGAGCTGCTGGTGGGCTGGGGCATGGCGGCGGCCGTCGCCGCGGGCCTGCTTGGGATGGTCGCAGGGCGCGAGTTCCTGACCGGCCTCTGGTGGGTCATCGCCGTCGGCGACCAGGAGCTCAAGCTCAGCACGCCGCTGCTGTTCGACGTCGGCGTCTACCTCGTGGTCGTCGGCGTCATCCTGCGCTTCGTGCTGTCGCTGGAGGAGCGCTGACGTGGAGGCCTACCTCGCCGTCGTCGTGGGTGCCGTGTTCGCCGGTGGCTTCTACCTCGTCATGCGGCGCAACCTGCTGCGCTTCGTCTTCGGCCTCATCCTGCTGTCGAGTGGCGTCAACCTGCTGGTGTTCACCGTCGGTCGGGTCTCGCGCGGCGCGCCGCCCATCATCCCCGAGGGCGCCTCGGCGCCGGTCGGCGAGGTGGCCAACGCCTTGCCGCAGGCGCTGATCCTGACGGCGATCGTCATCGGTTTCGGCCTGACCGTGTTCGCGATGGTGCTGCTCCTGCGCCTCTACGAGCGCCTGGGGACGCTGCGTACCGACGAGCTCCAGGCGCACCTCGCATCCCCGCGGCCGGTTCCGGGCCTGCCCGACGAGGAGGCGCCGGCGTGAGCGCGCTGCTCGTCGCCCCCGTGGTGTGGCCCCTCGCCACCGCCGCCCTGCTCGTGCTCCTGCAGGGCAGGTTGACGACCCAACGGACGCTGTCCACCGCCTCGGCGGCGGCCCAGCTGGCCCTCGCGGCGATCCTGTTGGCCCAGGTGGCGACCCAGGGCATCCTCGTCGTGCAGTTCGGCGGCTGGGACGCGCCCTTCGGGATCAGCTTCGTCGCCGACCACCTGGCCGCGGTCATGGTCCTGGTCAACGGCATCATGGGCACCGCCGTCGCCGTCTACGCGCTGCGCGACATCGATGCGGACCGCGAGCGGCTCGGCTACCACCCCATGTTCCACGTGCTCCTGGCCGGCGTGAACGGCGCCTTCCTGACCGGCGACCTGTTCAACCTCTACGTCTGGTTCGAGCTCCTGCTGATCGCCAGCTTCGTGCTGCTCACCCTCGGCAACCGCCGCGAGCAGCTCGAGGGCGGCATCAAGTACGTCGCCGCCAACCTCGTGGCCTCCATGCTGCTGCTCACCGGCATCGGCCTGCTGTACGGGGCCACCGGCACCCTCAACATGGCGGACCTGGCGCTCAAGCTGCCGCTGGTGCCCGTCGGCCTCGCGACGACCCTGGCGATGCTCTTCCTGGTCGCGTTCGGCATCAAGGCGGCGATCTTCCCGCTCTTCTTCTGGCTGCCGGCCTCGTACCACACGCCGCCGGTGGCGATCTCGGCGCTGTTCGGCGGCATGCTGACCAAGGTCGGCGTGTACGCGCTGCTGCGGGGCTTCACGCTGCTGTTCGTCGCGGACGTGGCCCTGACGCACGGGCTGCTCGCCTGGATCGCGGGCTTCACGATGGTCGTCGGCGTCCTCGGGGCCGCCGCCCAGACGGAGTTCCGCAAGATCCTGTCGTTCCACATCGTCAGCCAGATCGGCTACATGGTCATGGGCCTGGCGTTCTTCACGCCCCTCGGGCTCGGCGGCGCCGTCTTCTACATGGTCCACAACATCTTCGCCAAGGCCAACCTCTTCCTCATCGCCGGCATCGCCCGCTGGTACGGCGGCAGCTTCGAGCTCAAGAAGCTCGGCGGCCTCTACCGCCACCGGCCGCTGCTGGCGGTGCTCTTCGTCATCGCGGCCTTCTCGCTGGCGGGCTTCCCGCCGCTGTCCGGGTTCTGGGCGAAGCTGGTGGTCATCCGCGCCGGCTTCGAGGTCCAGGCGTGGCCGCTCGTGGCGGTGTCGCTGTTCGTCGGCCTGCTGACGCTGTACTCGATGACGAAGATCTGGCTGGCCGCCTTCTGGTCCCCGGTGCCGGAGGGCGTCACGCTGCGCGCCGGCCCGGCGCCGGCGCTGCTCTACGCCCCCGTCGTCGCCCTCGCGCTGCTGACCCTGGCGATGGGCTTCGCCAGCGCCCCGTTCTTCGTCCTCGCCGAGCGCATCGGGGCGGAGTTGAGCGACCCGACGGGCTACGTCCACGCCGTCCTCGGCGAGGCCGCCGCGGCCACCTTCGTCGCCCGGGGGGTCGCGCCGTGAGCCTGCTCGGACTGCACCTGGGGGTGGCCGTCCTGTGGGCCATGGCGACCGGGAGCCTGACGTTCCCGAGCCTGCTCATGGGGGTCATCGTCGGCGGCGGCGTGCTGCACCTGCTCGGCCCCGTGCTCGGCGATCCGCGCTACGGCATCCGCTTCTACCGCGCCGTCGCGCTGGCGTTGTTCTTCCTCGGGGAGATGTTCGCCTCCGGGATTCGGGTCGCGATCGACGTGCTGCGGCCCACCCTCGACCTGACGCCGGCCGTCGTCGCCGTGCCGCTCGAGCTGCGCAACGAGACCGCCATCGTGCTGCTGGCCAACATGGTGTCGCTGACGCCGGGCACGCTGTCGATCGACCTCTCGGACGACAACTCGTGCCTGTACGTCCACACGATGTACGGCGAGGACCCGGAGGCCGCACGGCAGGCGATCAAGCGCGACTTCGAGCGCCGCATTCAGGAGGTGTTCCGATGACCCTGTTCGAGGGGCCCGTGACGTTCCTCAGCGTCGCGACGCTGGCAACGATGGTCGCGGTCGCCGTCTCCATCCTGGTGGCCTCCCTGCGCGTCATGCGCGGACCGAGCCTGCCCGACCGCGTGGTGGCCCTCGACCTGGTCGGGCTGCTGGCCGTGTCGGTGATCTCGGTGGTGGCGATCGCCACCGAGCAGCCCGTGCTGCTCGACGCGGCCATCGCGCTGGCGCTGATCGCCTTCCTCAGCACGGTCGCCTTCGCGCGCTTCATCGAGTGGCAGGGGGAGCAGGCGGAGTGAACTGGGTCGAGGTCATCGCCGGCGTGATGCTGCTGGCGGGCGCCGCCTTCGTGCTGGTCTCGGCGATCGGCGTCGTGCGCTTCCCCGACGTGTACATGCGCATGCACGCCGCCACCAAGGCGGGCACCCTGGGCGCCGGCCTCATGCTCGGCGCCGCGTCCGTGGTGTTCGGCGATCTCGGCATCACCGTCCGGTCGTTCGTGGTGTTCTTCTTCTTGCTGCTCACCGCGCCGGTCGCGGCGCACGTGCTCGGCCGCGCGGCCTATTACGCCAACGTGCCGCGCTGGGAGCGGACGCGGCTCGACGAGCTGGCAGGGCGCTACGACGGCGCCGACGCTTCGCCGGGCGAACCTCCGCGGCCGGTCGCCCACGGCGACGACCGCCCCGACGCCTGACCCGCCCGGCGGCGCCGAAGTGCGTCTGGTAGCCTGGGGGTCGAGCGCGGCGTCACCCGCGAGGACACCGGAACCCGGTCCTCGATCCCGCCTCCGCGCCGGGAGGTCGTCGCCGTGACCGTCGCACGCCACCGCTACCTGGACTTCGTTCGCGCCGAGCTCGACGCCATCGAGCGCGAGGGCCTGACCAAGCACGAGCGTGAGATCGTCGGCCAGCAGCAGGCGGAGGTCACCCTCGCCGACGGCCGTACCGTCCTCAACCTGTGCGCCAACAACTACCTGGGCCTCGCCAACCACCCCGACGTCATGGCCGCCGCCAAGCGCGGCATCGACGAACACGGCTTCGGCACCGCCTCGGTGCGCTTCATCTGCGGCACCCAGGACCAGCACCGCGAGCTAGAGCGTCGCATCGCCGCCTTCCTCGGCACCGAGGACGCCATCCTCTACAGCAGCTGCTTCGACGCCAACACCGGCCTCTTCGAGACGCTGCTGGGCCCCGACGACGCGATCCTCAGCGACGCCCTCAACCACGCCTCGATCATCGACGGCGTGCGCCTGTGCAAGGCCCGGCGCTTCCGCTACGCCAACGCCGACCTCGCCGACCTCGAGGCGCAGCTGACCGCGGCCGCCGACGCCCGCTTCCGGCTGGTCGTCACGGACGGCGTCTTCAGCATGGACGGGGTCGTGGCGCCGCTGGCCGGCATCTGCGAGCTCGCCGAGCGCCACGACGCGCTGGTCATGGTCGACGACTCGCACGCGGTCGGCTTCATGGGCGAGCGCGGGCGCGGCACCCACGAGCACGCGGGCGTCATGCAGCGCGTCGACCTCATCACCGGCACGCTGGGCAAGGCCCTCGGCGGCGCAAGCGGCGGCTACACCGCCGGTCCGGCCGAGATCGTCGAGCTCCTGCGCCAGCGCTCGCGCCCCTACCTCTTCAGCAACGCGCTGGCGCCCTCGGTCGTCGCTGCCTCCCTGGCGGTGCTCGACCTGCTCGAGGGGGGTGACGAGCTGCGCGCCCGGGTGCACGCCAACGCCGCGTACTTCCGCGAGCGGATGACGGCCGCCGGCTTCGCGCTGGCGGGCGCCGGCCATCCGATCGTGCCCGTCATGATCGGCGACGCGGCGCTCGCTGGCCGGGTGGCCGCGCGCATGCTCGAGGAGGGCGTGTACGTCGTCGGCTTCTCCTTCCCGGTCGTGCCGCGCGGGCAGGCGCGCATCCGCACGCAGATGTCGGCGGCGCACACCCGCGCGCAGCTCGATCGCGCGATCGACGCCTTCGTCAAGGTCGGCCGCGAGTTCGGCCTCATCGCCTAGGAGGGACCGTGTTCAGCCTCGCCAAACTCGAGCCGCGCGAAGGGATCTGGGCGTTCGACGCGCCGGAGCCCAGCGTGGGGCCCAACGACGTGCTCATCGGCATCCGCAAGACCTCGATCTGTGGCACCGACGTGCACATCTACGAGTGGGACGCCTGGGCGCGGCGCACCGTCCCGGTCCCCATGGTCACCGGGCACGAGTACATGGGCGTCGTCGAGGCCGTCGGCAGCGAAGTGCGCGGCGTCGAGGTCGGCGACCGCGTCTCGGGGGAGGGCCACCTGACCTGCGGCCACTGCCGCAACTGCCGCGCGGGCCGCCGGCACCTGTGCCGCAACACCGTCGGGGTCGGCGTCAACGTGCCGGGCGCCTTCGCCGAGCGCTTCGTCCTGCCGGCCAGCAACGTCTTCAAGCTGCCCGACGAGCTGCCCGACCGCTTCGCCGCGATCCTCGACCCGTTCGGCAACGCCGTGCACACCGCGCTCTCCTTCGACCTGGTGGGCGAGGACGTGCTCATCACCGGCGGCGGCCCCATCGGCTGCATGGCCGCCGCCGTGTGCCGCTTCGTCGGCGCCCGCCACGTCGTGGTCACCGACGTCAACCCGTACCGCCTCGAGCTGGCCCGGCGCATGGGGGCGACGCTGGCGATCGACCCCACCGCCACGGGGTTCGACCTGGCCGACGTCATGGCCGACCTCGGCATGACCGAGGGCTTCGACGTGGGGCTCGAGATGTCCGGCGCCCCCGCCGCGCTGCGGCAGCTGCTGTCGGCGATGAACTACGGCGGCCACGTCGCGCTGCTGGGCGTCCCGAGCGTCGAGGTGGCGATCGACTGGAACCTGGTCATCTTCAGGGGCCTGTTCCTCAAGGGCATCTATGGCCGCGAGATGTTCGAGACCTGGTACAAGATGGCCGGCCTCATCACCTCCGGCCTCGACCTCTCGCCGATCGTCACCCACGAGCTGCCCATCGCGCGCTTCCAGGAGGGCTTCGACCTCATGCGCTCGGGTCACAGCGGCAAGGTGGTGCTGGACTGGTCGTAGCGCGCCGCGCGAGCGGTGGTGGCCCCTGCGAGCGATGGTGGCCGGGGCGCCGGTCGTCGGCCCGCTCGCGCGCGGTATCGTGACCGCCTGATGCGTGCGGTGGCCGAGGCGATGGGCGAGCCCTCCGAGGCGCGCGAGCGGGTGCTCGACGTCGCCGAGGCGCTCTTCGTCGCGCGCGGCCTGGCGCGCGTGACGATGCGCGAGATCGCCGACGCGGCGGGCATGCGGCAGGCGTCGCTCTACCACCACGCGCCCGGCGGCAAGGCGCAGCTCTACCGCGAGGTGTTCGAGCGGATGATCGCGCACCACCGCGCTGGCCTCGAGCGTGCCCTGGCCGGGGCGGGGCCGCGTCTGCGCCCGCGCCTGCGCGCGGTCGCCGACTGGTACGTGGGCCAGGCGCCGATGAACTTCCTGCGGATGATGACCTCCGACATGCCCGCGCTCGGCGATGCCGAGTCGGCGGCGCTGGCGGGCCCCGCCTACGCCGCGCTCATGCAGCCCATCACCGAGGTCTTCCGCGGGGCGATGGCGGCCGGCGAGGCGCGCGCGCTCGACCCGGACCTGCTGGCCGGGTCGCTGCTGGCCATCCTCGACGCGGTCGCGTTCGCCGAGGGGCGCGGCTACGGCGAGCACGACCGGCGCGCGATGGCGCACACGATGATCGACGTGCTGGTCGACGGCCTGGCGGTCGTCGAAGGTCGACCGGGCTGAGGCCCGCGCCGGGCGCGACGCCCGTCAGCCCTCGTGGCTGATGTCGACCACCTCTCGCGTGTCCGCCCCCGCCAGCACCGCCGCGAGGCGTTCGGCCAGCCGCGGCGGGTAGACGGTCGCGGTGGTCGCCAGCAGTTCGGGCAGGGGCCACCACCTGTGGTCGAGCAGCACCCCGCGCTCGTGCGCGTCGAGCGCCGTCGGCGCGGCGCGCGGCGCGGCCGCGGGCAGGCGCCCGAGCCGGTAGTGCTCGACGAAGCGGCGCACGCGCCCCTGGTAGTGCAGGTCGACCGTCCGGCGCCACAGCCACGGCCCCCAGGCGACGCCGACGAGGCCGGTCTCCTCCCGCAGTTCGCGCTCCAGACCCGCCTCGGCCCCCTCGCCCGGCGCCAGGCCGCCGCCGGGGGCGATCCACACCGGCTCGCGGTGGGGGAGACCACCGGGCCGGTGCACCGTGGGATCGAGGTAAGCCTGCAGCAGCAGCCGCTCGTCGGCGTCGAGCACGAGCGCGCGAACCGTCGCGCGGACCTCCGGGGCGGGCGCCGCGGCCGCGCTGGCGACGCCGGTCACGGCGGGCTCAGCGGTCGCCCAGGTAGCAGCCGAGGGCGGCGATGGCGTCGTTGAAGCCGTCGGTCGGCACGCGGTAGGTCATCGGCGCGCCCCCGCCGGACCGCGGCGTCAGCGTGATGGTCACGTCGACGACGCCGCGGAGGAAGCGCACCAAGCGGTTCTCGACGTCGTCGCCGTCGAGCTGCGCGGCGTCGAACTGGTTGCGGGTCGCGGTGGTCTTCAGGAAATCGATGTTGCCGGAGCGGAACACGACGTCGTAGGCGGGGGCGGCCAACGCGTAGTCGCCGACCTCGATCTCGACGCCGTTCGGCGCGTCCGGGGCGCAATACACGGCCAACACGCCGAGCTCGCCGGCGGCCACCATCCCGTCGAGGCCGTCGAAGACCCAGGCGCCGACGACCAGCCCCTCGATCGCCTCGCCGGCCACGGCGCCGGCGAAGGGGTCCGGTTCCGTGGGCCCGATCCCGAAGGGGTCGGACCCGATCCCGAAGGGATCGAGCCCGTTGGCGAAGGGGTCGGGCCCGTTCCCGAAGGGGTCGGCAGTCGGGGCCGCGTCGCCGAAGGGATCGCCCGAAGCCTCGGGCGCCGGTGCCGGGCTGCCGCAGCGCAGCGAGGCCAGCGCCTCCGGGAAGCCGCCGATGGCGTACTGGAAGGTGCGTTCCTGCACGCCGGTCGCCGGGTCGGCCACGATGCGCAGGGCCAGGTTGCTGGCCGTCGTCAGGCCGGTGAACAGGGGAGGGTCGAGCTCGAAGGGCGCGACGGCCTCGGTCAGGTACGGCCCCTCGGCGAGGACCCACGTCTGGTTGAGGACCGGGCCCTGGTCGAAGCGCACGAGCACGGCGACGTCGAGGGCCTCCGTCCCGAGGGCGAAGGCGCCCGCGGGCGCGACCCAGGCGGCGATCTCGAAGCCCGAGGGCGCGCCGGGTGCGCAGCCGATCACCAGCAGCGCGTCGCCGGGGCCGAGGTCGGCGGGCGCCTGGTAGGCGGCCACCCGCACCGATCCGAGGCCCAGGTAGCTGTACAGGTCGAAGTCGCTCTCGACCTGCCAGGCGCCGGCGCCCTGGGCGGCGGCCGCGCCGAGGGCGAACCAGACGGAGATCGCAAGGAGCAGTCGTCGGGCCATCGCATCTCCTGGCGGCGGGCGCCGCGGTGACGATGGCGCCAGACTAACGGACGCGCCGGCGTCGCGTGACGGAACGCCGCACGCGGTACCCTTCATGCATGGCGGCGATGCGCGAGCCGGCTCGGGGAGCGCCGTGAGGCGGGCGAAGGGGCCCTCCTGGTGGGGGCCGACCGCGGCCTTCTTCGCGGGCGCGGCCCTCGTCAGCGTCCTCGGCGGCCCGCTGCTCGTGGGGCTGTTGGCGGGCGGCGCGGCGGCGCTGGCCTGGCGCCCGCTGCGGCGCGATCCCCCGTGGACGGCGAGGGGCCGCGTGGCATGGCGCGCGCGCGCCACGTCGCTCGCCCAGGGCGCCCGCGCATGGGGGTCCCTGTGGCGCCACTGGCGGCAGCTGCGCCGGCAGCCGCCCGCCTGGGAGGAGCACGCGGTCGATCCCGCCGACGCGCGCGTGGCGGCCCGCTTCGACGCCGCCTTCCGCGTGCGCTGCGAGGTCGTGGGCGAGCGCTTCCAGGTGTGGCACTCGACCGACACCGGTCGCGCCTACGAGGTGGCGCCGCGCGACGCGCCCGCGGACGCGCTCCCCGGCGACGAGGGTTGGCTGTCGTTCGACGGCGGTCGCCCGCGGGTGCGCCCGTGGTCGGAGCCGGGCGCCGCGAGCGAGCGGCTGCTCAACTAGCCCGCCGGGCGGGGCGCGGCCTCGGCAAGCGGCTCTGGGTCACCGAGCTGCAGCGCCGGGGCCCACCAGGTGGCGAACCACGCCAGCGTCGCGAGCGCCCCGGAGACCAGGAAGACCAGCCTGACGCCGCGGCCGAGCCCGGCGCGCCAGGACGCCACCAGCGCGGCGTAGGCCGCCTCGCCGATGTGTGGCCTGACCGCGGCGTCGGCGGCCGCCGCGGCCGCCGGGTCCGTGAGCAGGTCGGGCGTGGCCACGGTGGCGACCGCCGCGGGCGGCAGCCCCGCGACCAGCGGCGCGACGTCGCGCTCGAACGTCACGGCCGCCTGTTGCGCCATCAAGGCGCCGAACAGCGCGACGCCGAGGGTGCCGCCGACCTGGCGGAAGAACTGGTGCGCGCTGGTGGCCGTGCCGAGCAGGCGCGGCGCCGCCGTGGCCTGGACGGCGACGAGGAACATCGCGTTGGTGGGCCCGAGCCCGAGCCCGAGCAGGAACATCGCGCCCACGACGAAGGCGATGGGCGTGTCGGGCCCCATCGTGGTGCCCAGCGCGAAGCCGACCACCGCCACCGTCAGGCCCGCGATGACGAAGCGCCGGTAGCGACCGATGCGGCTCGACCAGATGCCGGAGAGGCTGCCGGAGACGATCATGCCGAGGATCAGCGGCGTGAGCGCGAACCCGGAGGCGGCCGCCGACAGGCCGGCGACGCCCTGGATGTAGAGCGGCAGGTAGATCGTCGCGCCGAACAGGCCGACGCCCAGCAGGAAGCCCGCGGCGTTGGCGATCGCCACCGTCGGCTCGCGCAGCAGCTCCGGCGGCAGCACCGGCGCCGGCGAGCGCGCCTGCCACGCGGCGAAGGCCGCGAGGGCGCCGGCGCCGAGCAGCAGCGTCGCCCACACGGCAGGCTCGCGCCACGCGAGGCCGTCGCCGCCCCACGACAGCGCCAGCATCGTCGCGAGCATGCCGACGGTGAGCAGGCCCGCCCCGAGCAGGTCGACGGGGGCACCCGGCCGCCGCTCGCCCGCGGGCAGGTGCCGCTGGATGACGATCCACGCCACCAGGGCCACGGGCACGTTGACGAAGAAGACCCAGCGCCAGCCGAGCAGGTCGGTGATCAGCCCGCCGATGACCGGCCCGACGACGCTCGAGGCGCCCCAGACGATGCCGGTCAGGCCCTGGTACTTGCCGCGTTGGCGTGGCGGGAAGAGGTCGGCGATGACCGCGAAGGCCATCGCCATGAGGGCGCCGCCGCCGAGGCCCTGGACCACCCGCAGCGCGACGAGCTGCCCCATGTTGGCGCTGAAGCCCGCGGCGACCGAGGCGAGCGAGAAGAGCACGATGCCGAACGACAGGACGCGCTTGCGCCCCAGCGTGTCGGAGAGGCGCCCGTAGATCGGCGTCGAGACCGTCGAGGCAAGCGTGAAGCCGGTGAACGCCCAGGCGTACAGCGCGAAGCCGTCGAGCTCCGCGATGATGCGGGGCAGGGCGGTGCCCACGACCGTCAGGTTGGTCGACGACAGGAAGAGCGTGACCAGCACGCCGGCGTAGGCCCACCGGCGCGCATCCGCGTCAGGGACGGCGTCCATCTCCCGTCATCGTACCCCCGGGCGGGCGGGTGGCGGTCGCCCGGGGCCGGTCAGGCGTGCGTGACCCAGTGCACCAGCAGGCGCACGCCGTAGCCGGTGGCGCCCTTCGTTTGGTAGCCGCGCGCGTCGTCGCGCAGGGCCATGCCCGCGATGTCGAGGTGCACCCACGGGTAGTCGACGAAGCGCTGCAGGAAGGCGGCCGCGACCGGCGCCCCGCCGTGCGGCTTGCCGCTGGAGTTCTTCATGTCGGCGACGTCGCTCTCGAGGTCGTCCAGGTACTCGGGCCACAGGGGCAACGGCCAGACGCGCTCGTGCGTGGCCGCCCCGGCGGCGTCGACGCGGGCCGCCAGCGCGTCGTCGTTGGCGAAGCGGCCCGCGGCCGTGCCGCGCCCGAGCGCCACCACGCACGCGCCGGTCAGCGTGGCCAGGTCGACGACGGCCTTGGGCTTCAGCTGCTGGGCGTAGGCGAGCGTGTCGGCCAGCAGCAGCCGGCCCTCGGCGTCGGTGGAGATCACCTCGATCGTCAGGCCGTTCGACGCCTGCAGGACGTCCGCCGGCCGGTACGCGTGCGCGTCGAGCATGTTCTCCGTCGCCGGCACCAGCGCGACGACGCGCCGCGGGCTGCGCAGCCTGCCGATGGTGCGCATGGCGCCCAGGACCGCCGCCGCGCCGGCCATGTCGCTCTTCATCGCCTCCATGCCGGCGCGGCCCTTGATCGACACGCCGCCGCTGTCGAAGGTGACCCCCTTGCCCACCAGCACCAGCGGCGCCTCCTTGCCGCGGCTCGGATCGTGCTCGAGCACGATGAAGCGCGGCTCGTGGCCCGCCCCCTGCGCGACGGCGAGGAAGGCGCCCATGCCGCGTTCCTCGGCCCAGGCGCGGTCGCCGATCGTGACCGCGAAGCCGTGGTCGCGCGCGAGCTGCTCGGCGACCGCGGCGAGGTGCGTGGGGGTAGCGACGTTCGGCGGCAGGTTGACGAGGTCGCGCGCCAGCTCGACGCCGTCGGCGGTCGCCTCGCCCCAGCGCACGCCGTCGCTCACGGCCTCGACGCGCTCGGCGTCCGGCACCACGATGAGCAGCTCGTCCACGCCGTGGTCGACATGGCCGCCGAGCGCTTGGGCGGCGGCGGCACGGTAGCGGTAGAGGCCGAGCCGGGCGCCCTCCACGGTCGCGCGGGCGGCCTCGCTGGGCGTGAGGCCGCCGACGCCGGAGCCGAGCGCGCCGATCGCGACCCGCTTGGCCCCGAGCTCGCGGGCCCGCCTGACGGCCGCGCCGCTGGCGCTCCGCACGGCCTCCGCGTCGGCCCGCTGGGGGTCGCCGAGGCCGACGACGAGGACGCGTGGCGCGGCGACGCCGGCGCGGACGAAGAGCGGCGTGACGCCGCCCACCTCGGTCGCCAGGTCGCCGCGCGCCGCCAGCTCGGTGATCAGGCCCCCGAGGGCGCGGTCGACCTCGCCCGTCGCGCCGGCGGCGCGATGGCCGCCGGAGAAGTGGTGGACGATGAGGGCGTCGGCCTCGACGCGGTCGATGGGTCGCTGGAGGACGGTCGTCTGCATGGGCTAGGTGTACCGCGTCGCGGCGGGTCCGTTCGTGGCGTATCGGGCAGGCGGGGGTGACGGCCTCGGCCGCGTACCATGGCGGCCACACGCGTGCTTGACGACGTATACCCGCTGGGGGTATAAGTCGGACATGATCTCTGACGTTCTCTCCCGACCGCTGTTCTGGGTCGTCGCGATCGCCGTCGCCGCCGCCGTCGCCGCCCTGTGGGTCTTCGCTCGGCCCCAGGCCGGCGCCTCGGCCTTGACCCACGTCTCCGTCGAGCAGCTCCACGAGGCAGCCCAGGCCGGCGCCTTGGTGCTCGACGTGCGCGAGCCGTTCGAGTACGCCGAGGGCCACGTCGAGGGTTCGGTCCTCGTCCCGCTGGCGACCGTGGCCGCCCGCGCGGGCGAGTTCCCGAAGGACGAGCCGGTGTACGTCTTCTGCCGCTCGGGCAACCGCTCCCTGCAGGCGGCGCAGACCCTCGTGGCGGCCGGCTTCAGCGACGTGCGCAACGTCGAGGGCGGCATCCTCGCGTGGACCGCCGCGCGGCTGCCGGTGGCGCGATGAGCTGGGGCCGCAGACCCACGCTGCCCGAGGCGACGGTCGAGGAGCTCGTCGCCGACGACGATCCCGCGAAGATCGTCATCGACGTCCGCGAGCCGATGGAGACGATGTACGGCACGATCGAGGGCGCTCGGCTCGTCCCCCTCGGCGAGATCGAGTCCGTCATCGACGAGCTCGACGACGACGCCAACGTCTACCTGGTGTGCCGCTCGGGGAACCGCTCGGCCTACGCCACCGAGGTGCTGATGGCCGCGGGCAAGACCGGCGCCAAGAACGTCGTCGGCGGGATGATCGCCTGGGCGCAGGCGGGCCTGCCCATCGAGCGCTGACCGCCTGCTACCGACGGGCGAAGGCGGCCCGCGCCACGCGTGGGGTGGTGCGGGCCGCTCCGTGACGTGCGGTGAACGGATCAGCCCTTCACCGACCCCGCCAACAGGCCCTTGATGAAGTACCGCCCGAGGATGATGTAGATGATCAGCGTCGGCACGGCCGCCAGGATGGCGCCGGCCATGGGCAGGTTCCAACGCACGGCCTCGCCGCCCGCGAGCTGCGCCAACGCGACCGTGATCGGTGCGCTGGAGCGGCGCGTCAGCGTCACCGCGAACAGGAACTCGTTCCAGATCTGGGTGAACTGCCAGATGATCACGACCACGAAGCCCGAGATCGACAGCGGGAAGACGATGCGGGCGTAGAGCCCGAAGAACCCGGCCCCATCGATCTTGCCGGCCTCGAGCATCTCGTCGGGGATCTCGGCGTAGAAGTTGCGGAAGATCAGGGTGGTGATCGGCAGGCCGTAGACGACGTGGGTGAGGATGAGCCCGCCGAGGCCGCCGTACAGGCCGATGTCGCGCAGGAACGTGAACAGCGGGATCAGCACGCTCTGGTACGGGATGAACATCCCGAACAGCATCAGCGGGAACACGATGTTCGCGCCCGGGAAGCGCCACTTCGACAGCACGTAGCCGTTGAGCGACCCCAGCAGGGCGGAGATCACCGTGGCCGTCACGGCCAGCACCAGGCTGTTGCGCAGGCCCAGCGCGAAGGCGTCCCAGGCGACCGCGAAGCTCTGCCAGTGCCAGGTCTCGGGCAGGTGCCAGGCGGTCGACAGGCGAATCGCCGCCGGCTCCTTGAGGGCCGTGACCACCACCAGGTACACGGGGCCCAGGAAGAAGAACGCCGCCAGGAGCAGCACGAGGTAGGTGAGCCAGCGCGGCGACCAGCGCAGGCGGCGGAGCGCGGCGCTCATCGCCGCACCTCGCCCCGGAGGCTGGTCCACAGGTAGGGCACGATGACGGTGGCGACGATGAGCAGCAGCACCACCGCGATGGCGGCGCCGTCCGCGAACTGGTTGGCGCGGAAGGCACGGATGTACATGAGCAGCGCCGGCACGCTGGTGGTCGCCAGGTCGGGACCCGCCATCGACCACACGAGGTCGAAGATCTTCAGGCTGATGTGCCCGAGGATGATCATCGCCGACAGCGTGATCGGCCCGAGCAGCGGGAAGACCACGTGGCGGTACACCTGGAAGCCGCTGGCGCCGTCGACCCGGGCCGCCTCGCGCAGCTCCTCGGGGATCCCCCGCAGGCTCGCGAGGTAGAGCGCCATCGTGTAGCCGGACATCTGCCAGACGGCCGCGACGACGATGCCGATCAGCGCCAGGTTGAAGCCGTGGCGCTCGGGGAAGGGCAGCAGTTCGACCCCCGGGCCGCCGGCGAGTGCCCAAGCGCCGAGGGCGATCCCCACGGTCAGGAACGACACCGCGCGCCCGCGCCGAAGGTCGCGCCAGGCTCGCCAACCGATGGCCAGCAGCACCGCGGCCACCAGCAGCGCGGTGATGCTCGGGACGAGGTTCCAGTCGAAGCGCCACACCTGTTGCCGCGAGGTGATCCACTCGAACTCGCCCGGCGGCAGGCCGAGGTAGGTGGGGAGCAGGTTCACGCCGCCCTGGGGCTGCAGCATCCAGCGCCAGACGGTGCCGGTCACCACGAAGGAGAGCGCGAAGGGGTAGAGGAACACGGTGCGGAAGAAGGCCTCGCCGGCCACGCCGCGGTCGAGCAGCATCGCGAGGGCGAGGCCGAGGCCCAGGCTGCCGCCGATGAAGAAGACGGTGAAGAACACGAGGTTGACGAGGTCCTGCCGGAAGCGCGACTCGAGCAGGCCGGTGAAAAGGCGCACATAGTTGTCGAAGCCCACGAAGGCGCGCTCGGGGCGTACGGCCAGGGCCTGCGCCGGGTCGCGGCCCCAGTCGGTGAGCGAGAAGTACACCGTCTGGCCGATGAATCCGTAGACGAAGATAGCCAAGAAGATCAGCGACGGCAGGAGCATGAGCACGGCCGTCAGGTGGTCGCGGGTGAAGCGGCGCATCGCGAGGGTGGGGTTCGGGGGGCCGCCGCTCCCCGAACCCCGGTCCTATGCGGGGTCCTACCGGCCGACGCCGGTCTGGAGGGCCAGGGCCTGGGCCGCGTTGGCGGCGGCCTGGGCGTTCCCGGTGTCGAGGAGGATCTCCATGACCTGCGCGAAGGTGCTCATGAAGTTCTCGTTGGCGACGGTGCCGTGGGCGAGGCTGCCGACCTGGCGGTCGGAGGCGAAGTCCGCGGCCGCCGACTGCAGGTAGGCGTTGTACTTGCCGAGGTCGGTGTCGGTGCGCGGCGCGATGGCACCCTTGATCGGGTTGAAGGTGTCGGTGCCCTCGAGCGAGCCGATGTAGCGCAGCCACTCGATCGCGCCCTCGCGGTTCGGCGCGCCGAGGGGGAGCCCGAAGGAGTCGGACAGCACCATGAAGATGCCGTCGGTGCCGGGAGCGGGCGCCCAGCCGAAGCCGGTGCCGGGCTCGAGGCCGAGGGTGGTGAACATGTACCCGGCGGCCCAGTCGCCCATGACGTTGAACGCCGCCTCGCCGTCGACCACCCGGTCGGTCGCCTGCTGCCAGGAGAGACCGGCGGCGTCGGCGTTGGCGCAGGCCAGGACGTCGTTCATCAGCTCGAAGGCGGCCACCGACTTGGGATCGTTGAAGGCGAGCTCACCGGTCCACAGGCGGTCGTAGTCGTCGGGCCCGAGGGCCGCCAGGGCGATGGACTCCCACAGGTGTTGGACGGTCCAGTTCTCGGCGAGCGCCAGCGGCGTCACGCCTTGTGCCTGGATCGCCGGGCAGACCACCAGGAACTCTTCCCACGTCTCGGGCGCGGAGATGCCCCACTCCTCGAGCTTGGCGGGCACGTACCACATGACGTTCGAGCGGTGGATGTTGACCGGGACCGACCAGATGCCCTCGGACGTGCTGATCAGGTCGATCAAGTCGGGCGGGAAGACGTCGAGCCAGCCCTCCTCCTCGAAGAGGAAGGTCAGGTCCTCCATCCGGTCGGCGATGACCCAGGTGTCGATCAGCTCCTTGCCGATGTGCGCCTGGAAGGAGTCGGGCGGGTCGCCGCCGAGCATGCGGGTCTTGAGGACGGCCTTCGCGACGACGCCGGCGCCGCCGGTGACGGTCACGTTGTCGATCGTCAGGTCGGGGTTCGCGGCCTCGAAGCCCTCGATCAGGGCCTCGAGCGCGGGGCCCTCGTCGCCGGCCCACCAGGAGAAGATTTCGACGGTGTTCGCTGCGGCCAGCGTCATGCCGGCCGCGATGAGAATGGCTAGGAGTCGACGCATGCGTTTCACCTCTTGCGGAGTTGGACGTGGTGCGGGGCCAGCGGCGCAGCGTTGCCGGCGCCTCGGGCGTGACGGAAGAACGCAACTCCTCTCTGCCCGGCGCTGCCGGGGCGGGGCGAGTAAGTCGTCCCATCATCATACGACCCGTGGGTCGGGAGGTCGTGCCGCCGGCGCGAGCATCGTGACCGACGTAACTCTCATGGGGCCCGGGTACAATCGACTGGTTGGAGGCGCCGCCCGACCCCGTGCCGAGCGGTACGCAATCGGCCCTCTCGACGACTTCACGCCAGGAGGACCCTCACGGATATGTTCACCCTCTTCATCGCGACCCTCGTGCTCACCCTCGGCGTCCAGTGGTGGCTCCGCAGCACCTACGGGCGTTGGGAGCGCGTCGCCAACGCCTCGGGCCTGACCGGCGCGGACACCGCGCGCGCCATCCTGCGCGCCAACGGGCTGCACGACGTCAAGGTCGAGCCCGTGCCCGGCCAGCTCAGCGACCACTACGACCCGCGCAGCAGGACCGTGCGCCTCTCCGAGGCCCACTTCCGCGTGCCCTCGGTGGCCGGCGCCGCGGTGGCGGCCCACGAGGTCGGGCACGCGCTGCAGCACGCCAAGGCCTACGCGCCGCTGCGGTGGCGGTCCCAGTTGGTGCCCGTCGCGCAGATCGGCCAGAACTTCGGCCCCTGGATCGTCATCGGCGGCTTCATGCTCGGCGTCGCCGGCATGGTCGAGGTCGGCATCGCGCTCTTCGGCGCCGCGGTCCTCTTCCAGCTCGTGACCCTGCCGGTCGAGTTCGACGCCAGCAAGCGCGCCGTCGTCGAGATGGAGCGCCTCGGCCTGGCCACCACCGCCGACGTCGGCGGCTCGCGGCAGGTGCTCAACGCCGCCGCCCTGACCTACGTGGCCGCGGCCGCCGCGTCGGTGGCCTACCTGCTGTACTACGTGACGATGTTCATGGGCAGCCGCGACTGAGGATCGCCCAACGGGGCAACGAACGCGCGGGGCGCACCGTACGCTGGTGCGCCCCGCGTCATGCGCCCGACGCCTTGCGGTAGTGCGCGTTGACGGTCACGCGCGTGCCGCCGGCGGCCCTGCCGCGCGCGGAGCGGTGGCTCCCCGCGCCCGAGGCCGGGGCGACGACGGTGGCGCTCGCGACGACGGGCGATAGCCCGGCGGCCGCGAAGGCGGCGTCGAGGTCGTGGGCCTCGTGCAACACCATCGGTAGCTCGGGGTCCTCGCCGAAGAATCCGCGGTACGCGTGCGCGCTGCCCGCGACGCGCGTGAGCTCGCGCTCGGGTGGTCGGGAGGCCGGCGAGAAGTGCGCGACCAGGACCCCGCCGCCGGGCCGCAGCACGCGGGCGATCTCGCGCACGCCGCGCGCGAACTCCGCGTCGGCGGTGGCGTTCTGCAGCACGCCGAGCGCGAGCACCAGCTCGAAGGCGTCGTCGGGTAGCTCGTCCAGTGCGTCGAACCGGCCCACCCGCGCCCGCCTCGCGGCCTCCTCCGGGCCGACGAAGGACGCGACCCGCGCGCGCGTCGCCGCCACCATCGCCGGCTCCGCGTCGACCGCGATGGTCTCGACGTCGAGGCCGGTCAGGTAGGCGGTGTTGCGCCCGCCCGCGCAGCCGAGGTCGAGCACCCGCGCGCCGCAGGGGAGGCCGCCCGACTCGACCAGCGCCACCAGCCGGTGGTCGGGCGGCCGGGACGCGAAGAAGGCGACGGTGTCCGGGTCGTCCCAGCGCGCCACGGCGTCAGGCCCCCGGCAACCGCTCGCCGGCGCGCACCGCGAGCGGCAACCGGTTGGCCAGCGGTGGGAGCGGGCAGGTCGCGTGGGGCGTGTGGGCACACGGCGGGTGGTGGGCCCGGTGAAAGTCGAGCCGGGTGCGGTCGTCGGCCGTCGCCGGCACCTGGAGGAAGCGCCCGGCGCCGTAGGTCGTGTGGCCGCTGGTCGCGTCCCGGAAGTTGACGAACCAGTTGGGGCCGGCCGCGAGCGCCACGAGCGCGTACGGCGCGTCCCGCAGCGTGAAGCGCAGGGTGCCGGCGACCGGCGCCTCGGTGACGTCCCCGAGGACGTTGACGACGGGCAGCGTCGCGCCGGGGTCGGCGGGCTCGAGGACGGCGTCGGCGACCCAACCCGCCGTCACCGGGTACCAGGCGAGGTCGTGGGTCGGTCGGCCGGCGCCCTGGCGGGGGTCGAAGACCCGGGCGCCCACGCGCTCGCCGCGGCGCAGCAGCACGACCTCGACGGCGTCGTCCTCCGGGCCCAGGCGCAGCGTCGCGTCGGCGGGATCGACGTCACGAGCGGCCGCGAGCGGCTGGCCGTCGAGCCACAGCCGTGCGTGCGGCGCGACGCGGACCGCCTCGCCGACGAGGCTGAGCGTCGCCACCCGCGCCGGGCAGCGCCCCGGCAGCGGGACGTCGCCGTCGCGGCCGAGCGTGAGGGGCGCCTCCGTCAGCCACGACAGCGAGGTGATCGACCACGCCCCGCGCGGGCCCGCCAGGCGCGCGGCGTAGGCCCGCCGCCAGGCGTCGAGCTCGGCGGCGCCATCGCGGGTGGGGTCGTGGGGCATGTGGTCGTCCTCCTGGGGCCGTCGGCCTCGCGGCCGGTCGCGACCCATGATGGCCGGTCGCGCGCGGGCCGAACGTCGCTCAGGCGCCCCTGGACGCGGACGCCGAACGGCGACGCCGCTCGTGGGCCTCCAGCCACGCCGGCAGGTCGGCCGCGCGCAGGGGCCGCGAGTAGAGGAAGCCCTGGGCGACGCCGCAGCCGCGCTGCCGGAGGGCGTCGGCCTGAGCGGGGGTCTCGACGCCCTCGGCGACGAGTCCCAGGCCGAAGGCGTGCGCCAGGGCGGCGATGGTGTCCACCACGGCCGCGCCCCGGCCGCTGCCGCCCATGGCGCGGACGAACGAGCGGTCGATCTTGAGGGTGTCGATCGGCAGGGTCGCCAGGCGCTGCAGCGAGGAGAAGCCCTTGCCGAAGTCGTCGATCGCCACCCGGGCGCCCTCGTCCCGGAGGACCCGCAGGGGCTCGAGCGCGTCCTCGGCGTCGCCGAAGGCGATCGACTCCGTGACCTCCAGCTCCAGGTCGCGCGTGTCCAGCCCGTGCCGGCGCAGCACGGCGTGGACCAGGGCCACGACGTCGCCCTGCGACAACTGCTGCGGCTGCACGTTGAGCGCGAGACGCCAGCCCGCCGTCAGGCCGCGGGCCTTCCAGGCCGCGAAGGCTGCGCACGCCTCGTCGTACACCCGGGCGCTCAGCGTGTGGACCATGCCGGCCTCCTCGGTCAGTGGCGCGAAGAGATCGGGGGAGACGGGCCCGCGGTCGGGGTGGTCCCAGCGCGCCAGCGCCTCGGCGCCGACGCAGGCGCCGGTCGTCAGGTCGACCTTGGGCTGGAACGCCACCCACACGTGCCGGTCGCTCAGGAGGGCGTCCCTGAGGTCGTCGGTCAGGCGGCCGCGATCGCGCATCGTGGCGTCGACCGAGGCGGTGTAGAAGGTCACCTCGCCGCGGCCCCGCAGCTTCGCCCGCTGCATCGCCAGCGTGGCGTTCTGCAGCAGCCCCTCGGCGTGCTCCGCGTCGTGGGGCGCGATCGCGACGCCGATCGAGCCGCCGACGTGGACGTCGACGGCGCCGAGGTCGAACACCGCGCGGCTCGCGGCGAGGGCCTGCTGGGCCAGCACGCGGACCTCGTCGAGCCGCTCGACCCCGCTGGCCACGAGCGCGAACTCGTCGCCGCCCAGGTGCGCGACCGTGTCGACGTCCCGCATCCGCTCCCGCAGCCGGTCGCTGAGCCGCGCCAGGAGCAGGTCGCCCACCTCGTGCCCGTGGCGGTCGTTGACGCGCTGGAAGCCGTCGAGGTCGAGCAGCAGCAGCCCGGTGAGCCGCCCGTCGCGGGCGTCGCGGGCGAGGGCCTGCCGCAGGCGGTCCATCAGCAGGGCGCGGTTCGGCAGTCCGGTGAGCGGATCGTGGTGGGCGAGGTGGTCGAGCTTGTCGCGCTCGGCGCGCAGCTCGGCCTCGAGGCGGAGCCGCTGCATCAGGGTGCCGGTCAGCGGGCCGAGGACGGCACCGAGATCGATCGCCTCCCGCGGGAAGCCGTCGGCCGCGTCGTAGGCGTAGAGCAGGAGGTGGCCGGCCGGCTCGTCGCCGACGGCGACCGGGACCACCAGGCAGGCCGGGTTCCACGCGCCCGCGTGCCTGCCCGCGAGCGCGCCCGGCGGCCCGGACCGCCCGAGGCCCGGCGCGTCGGCGCCACGCAGCACCGCCACCGTGGTCCCCGCCGGGAGCGCGTTCGCGTCGAGGGCGTCGGGCAGCGGGAACCCAGGGTCGACGCCCCAGGTCGCGACCAGGCGGTGGCTGCCGTCGGCGTCCCTCTCCAGCATGGCGCCGGCCTGGGCGCCGGGGACGTGGCGGACCGCCTCCTCGAGGAGGCGGCGGTAGGGTCCGCCCGCGCCCTCGGGCGCGGCCAGGACGGCCTGGGTCAGCGCGAGGACGGCC
>JAHYJQ010000278.1 GCA_019429025.1 Trueperaceae bacterium
AGATGGGCCCCGCGTCGGGCGACCCGCTCGACCTCGACGTCACCGTCATGGGCCTGATCGACGGTCTCGTGCAGCGCTGGCCGCAGACCGACGGCGCCGTCGACAGCCCCGGTGGCGACGTCGCGCACCTGCGGGTGCACGGCTTCTCGGGGGAGACCGGCGGCCCCAGCGTCGACGTCATCGTCACCACCCGCCGCGGCCAGGTGCTCGGCCTCGAACCGTTCACGGCCTTCGGCATCACGCCCGAGACGCACCGCATCCTCGTGGTGAAGTCGATCCAGCACTTCTACGCGGCCTTCGCGCCGATCGCGGCCGAGGTGGTCTACATGGCGGCGCCGGGCGCAGTGGCGCCGATCATGGAACAGATCCCGCTCGTGCGCGCCGACCTGCGCAAGTACCCGTGGGTGGAGGCGCCGTTCGGGGAGGGGTAGGGGCCGTCGTCCTCAGGTGCCGCGGTGCACGTCGCGGCGGTCGCCGACGCGGATCACCAGCACGATCAGCTCGGCGTCGCGGATGTCGTAGACGATGCGGTAACGACCTTGGCGGACGCGGTAGTGCTCACCGCCCGCGAGCTTGACGCAACCCCGGGGCCGCGGCTCCTCCGCCAGGCGCTCGATCCGCTCCACGACGCGTCGCCGGTCGGCCTTGCCGGCGATGTCGTCGATCTCGCTCGCCGCCGAGGGCTTGATGCGCAGGCTACAGCCGGCCACGCCGCCGGAGGTCCTTGACGACCGTCCCGAAGTCGATCTCCGGCTCGGCCTGGCGCTCCTCGATGGCGAGGAGGTCGGTGGCATCCTCCGACAGGCTCAGCCGGACCGCCTCGTTGACCAGGTCGGACACCGACCGCTCGGTCTCCGCGGCCTTGAGGCGCAGCGCCCGGTGCAGCTCCGGATCGAAGTAGACGGTGGCGCGCTTGTGCGAGGCGTCCATACGGCCACCATAGCGACATGACGTCATAACGTCAACCTCGGGCGCCGTCGCCCAACGTTCAGCAAACGACGCGAAGCCAGGCCCAAGGCGCGCCTCGGCGATGGGCGGTGGCCGGGTAGGCTGACCCCATGCCGGCGTCCCGCCCCTTCCACCTCATGACGAAGCCCACCGGGGCCGTCTGCAACCTCGGCTGCGACTACTGCTACTTCCTCAAGAAGGAGGACCTCTACCCGGGGTCGACCTTCCGCATGCCCGACGCGGTGCTGGAGGCCTTCGTCGACCAGATGATCGCCGCGCAGCCCGGGCCCGAGATCGCCTTCGCCTGGCAGGGCGGCGAGCCGACGCTCATGGGGCTCGACTTCTTCGAGCGAGCCGTCGCGCTGGCGGAGACACGCCGTCGGCCGCACCAGCGGGTCACCCACACGCTGCAGACCAACGCGACCAAGCTCGACGACGCCTGGGGCGCCTTCCTCGCGCGGCACGGCTTCCTCGTCGGCGTCAGCCTCGACGGCCCGCCCGCACTGCACGACCGCTACCGCCGCGACAAGGCCGGCCGCGGCAGCTTCGACGCCGTCATGCGCGGCGTCGACGTCCTGCGCCGCCACGGCGCGGAGTGGAACGCCCTCGTCACCGTCCACGCGGGCAACGCGGCGTCGCCGCTGGAGGTCTACCGCTTCCTGCGGGACGAGGCCGGCGCGCGCTTCGTGCAGTTCATCCCGATCGTCGAGCGCGCGGACCCGAGCGGCTTCCAGGTCGGCACGGCGCTCACGGACCGCAGCGTGTCGGGCGAGGCCTACGGCCGCTTCCTGCTGGCCGTGTTCGAGGAGTGGGTGCGGCGCGACGTGGGCAGCGTCTTCGTGCAGGCCTTCGACGACCTGCTCGGCAAGTACCTCGGCGCGCCCGGCGGCATCTGCGTGCATCAGCCCACCTGCGGCGACGCGCTGGCGCTGGAGCACACCGGCGACGTCTACGCCTGCGACCACTTCGTGCAGCCGGACCACAGGCTCGGCAACCTGACCGAACTGCCCCTCGCCGCCCTCGTCGACGACCCGCGGCAGCGCGCCTTCGGCGAGGCGAAGCGCGACACGCTGACGGCGCAGTGCCGGCGCTGCCCGGTGCTGGCCTTCTGCCACGGCGGCTGCCCCAAGGACCGCGTGGGCGTGAGCGTCGACGGCGAGCCCGGACAGCACCACCTGTGCGACGGCTACTTCGCGTTCTTCTCACGCACGGCGCCGGCGATGCGCTGGATGGCCGACGCCTGGCGCCGCGGCGAGCCGCCCGCGGGGATCATGGCGGCGGTGCGGTCGGGGGCGCTGCGGCCGCTACGGCCGAGCTGAACCCGGCATCACCCGGGCCCGAACGCGAACCTCGCTTGCCGCCGGTAGCCGCCGTCGGCCTCGACGTACAGGTCGAGGTGGCGGGCATGCAGCCGGAACGGGAGGCGATGCTCGAACTCGGCGCGGAAGGCGGCGAGCGTGTCGGCCACGTCGTGCTCCGTGCGCCCCAGCCCGACCGTCAGGTGGAACGTCGGCTGACCCACGTCCGGTCGCACGCCCGGGAACGCCCGGTGGACGGCCTCCGCGCAGGCCTCGAAGGGCGCGACCGGGCTCGGCGCGAGCCACAGCACGGAGGTGGTCGGGAAGCAGCAGATCGAGCCGGCGGCGAAGTCGAAGGGCTCGGTCGCGGCGGCGACCCGGCGCAGGCGCGCCCACCCCTCGTCGTCGAGCGAAGCGAGCGGCACGAACGGCGCCGCAAGCGTGACGTGGAACGGCACGACGGCGCCCGGGTGGTGGATATGTCGGCGGCGGAACGCCGCCAGGCCCGCCGGCGTGGGCGACGCCGGGATGACCAGGGCCGTGGACGAGAGGTCGCCGGATGTCCGATCCGTCATGCGGCATGATCGCATGCGCCCTGCCACCGCCACCGTGGCCGGATGCGATGGCCAGCGCCCGAACCTCATGCACTCCGCACGGCCATCGGGCATCGGAGAGGGCGCCCCAACCGGTTGCCGCGTCAACGGTCTCCCGCTCCTCGGCCTGTACCATGCGGTGGAGGACCCGCCGATGATCCCCCTGCTCGAGACCAACCGCCTCGCGATCGCCGACGCCTGCGCAAGGCACCGCGTAGCGCGGCTGCACGCCTTCGGTTCGGCCGGCCGCGACGACTACCGGAATGGGTCGAGCGACGTCGACCTGCTCGTCGAGTTCGAGGAGATGACCCCGCACGACCTCGTCGATGCGTACTTCGGCCTCCTCGACGACCTACGGGCTCTGCTTCGTACCCCGGTGGACCTCGTCATGCTCGACGCGGTGAAGAACCCCTACGTCGCGGCCGCCATCGACCGCGAGAAGCGCCTGCTGTATGCAGCGTGACGTCCGATCGTTTCTTCGCGACATCCTCGACGCGTGCGACGCGATCGCGGTGGCACTGGAGCATTCGACCCTCGAGGGCTACCGAACCAACCGCACGATCCGCTCATCGGTAGAGCGCGAGTTCATCATCGTCGGCGAGGCGATGGCGGGTCTGGCGCGCTTCGCGCCCGACCTCTTCGCCAAGATCACCGACGGTCGAAGGATCATCGACTTCCGGAACCACCTGGCGTGGGCCCGCCCTGCCACCTCCAAGCGATGGCGTCGAGCAGCAACTGCCAGTCCGCGGGCGTGTGGGCGTGGCCGCCCGCGCGCAGCGCGACCCGCAGCGCGTCGGGGGCGCCCAGCAGCCGGTACGCCTCTCCGGCCGCCCGCGCGGCCGCCAGCGTCCCGGCAGGGTTGGCCCAGCGGTCGTCCGCGCCGCAGGTGAGCAGCAGCGCACGCGGCGCGACCGCTGCCAGCAGCGCGTGCTGGTCGAAGGGCAGCTCGGCCTCGCGGCCCAGGTAGCCGCGCAGCCGCGGCCCGAACCAGGTCGGGAACGCCCGCGCGACGCCGAGCGTCTCGGCGCCCTCGCCCAGGACCCGATAGGGCGCGGCGCCGCCCGCGCCGGAGGCGTGCGCGTGAAGGAGCGCGATCCGCTCGTCGCTGGCGCCGGCCAGCAGCGCGGCCTTGCCGCCGCGCGAGAAGCCGGTGACCGCGATGCGCGCCGGGTCGACCTCGGGCCGATCGCGCAGCAGGTCGACGACGCGGTGGAACGCCCACGCCCAGGCCGACAGCGCCCCGAACGTCGCGCCCGGCAGCAGGTCGAAGAGCCCTCCGCGACGCTCCGGCAGGGGCTCGCCCTCGTCCGCACGGCCGGCGTCCGGCGCCACCTCGGTGGGGTCGAAGACCGCGAGCGC
>JAHYJQ010000279.1 GCA_019429025.1 Trueperaceae bacterium
GCCGAGCGTCACGCGCAGCCCCGGGTACTCGTCCGCGATCCGCCGCACGACCTCGCGCAGGTCGACCAGCGACGGCTCCAGGCTGCGGGACAGGTCGCCGCGCGCCACCACCAGCAGGTCCTGCGACGTGCGCAGCAGCTCGCGGGCGGCGTCGGAGGCGGCCCGCAGGCGCGCGTCCTCGGGACCGCGGCGGCGCAGGCCGTCGAGGTGGTAGTGCACCAGCGTCAGCGGAGCGGCGAGCTCGTGGGCGACCTCCAGCAGGAACGCGCGCTCGTCCTCGTGCCGCTGCCGGATCGCGTCGAGCGACTGGTTGAGCCCCTCGGCGAGGTCGTGGACCTCGTCCCGCGGGCCGCGGTAGTCCACGCGCCCGGGCTTCGCGGCGTCGAGGCGACGCGTCTGCTCGGCCAGCTCGGCCAGCGGCCGCAAGGTACGGCGGGCCAGCGCCCACGCCGACAGCGCCGCGACCACGATGACGGCGCCGCCGGCCACGCGCAGCAGGCGACCGAGGTCGCGCACGGACCGCACCGCCGCCGTCACGTCGCGCGCCATGCGGATCGTGCCGCCGGCGGCGGGCCACGGCACCTGCGCCACCAACAGCTGCCGGTCGCCGACCACCAGCCGCGTCGGCTCGCTGGCCGCGGGGAGCGGCTCGTCGTCGCCCCAGGCGAGCGCGACGCGACCCTGCGCATCGACGAACTGCAGGGTCATGGCCGAGTCCTCGGTGCCGGTGAACGAGGCCCCCAGCATCGGCTCCTCGAGCAGCACCGCTACCCGGGCGAGGTCCTCGAGCAACAGCGTCTCCAACTGGCCGAAGAGCTGCCGGCGGTACCCGACGTCGACCGCGACGCCGAACACGACCACGACCACGGCCGTGAACACCGCGGCCCACAGCCCGAGGCGGACCCGGAGCGTCACCGAGTGAGGTCCCGGATCACGTAACCCAGGCCGCGCACGTTGACGATGACGCCCCCAACGCCCGTGGCCTCGAGCTTCGCGCGGACGCGCGACACCAACACCTCGACGGCGTTGGAGCTGGGCACCCGGTCCTCGTACAGGCGCTCCTCGATCGTCGCCTTGGGGAAGACGCGACCGGGGTGACCCATGAGGATCGCCAGGAGACGGAACTCGAGGGCCGTCAACGGCAGCTCCTCGCCGTTGACCATGCACACCTGATCGGCCAGGGAGAGGGCGAGGGGCCCCAGGGTGACGACCCGCTCGCGGCCTCGGCGGCGGAGCTGGGCGTAGACGCGCGCGAGCAGCTCCTGCATGTCGAAGGGCTTCGCCATGTAGTCGCTCGCGCCGGCGTAGAGACCGACGACACGGCTGTGGACGTCCGCGCGGGCGGTCAGCATGAGGATCTCCGTGTCGTGCTCCCGCAGCTGCTCTGCCACCTCGATGCCGTCCATGTCCGGCAGGTTCAGGTCGAGCACCACCAGGTCGAACGGTCGCTCGGCGAAGGCGGCCAGGGCGGCGTGACCCGTGTGGGCGACCTCGGTCTCGTAGGCGCGGCGCAGCTCCGTATCCAGCGCGGCCGCCAGGCCCTGGTCGTCCTCGACGATCAGGATCCGCTCCCGATCCACCGTCGCGTGGCCGGTCATGGCTCCAGTGTACGGCGCGACGATCCGAAGCCACGGCGATGGCTCCTCGGCGGCCGCGGGACGCGCCCTTCGTGGGGTGCGCCCTTCGCCACGCGCGCCCGTGCCTTCACGGCTCGAGGTTCACCTGCGTCCCGACGCGCACGAACCCGAGGCCCTCGTAGAGCCGGAGCGCCCCCTCGGCGGCGGACAGCCAGGCCAGCGGGACCCCGCGCTCGAAGGCACCCGCGAGCAGCGCGTGGCATGCCTGACGCGCCAGTCCCCGGCGGCGGGCGCCGGCGGCGGCACGCTAATGCGCGCCCTTGCCGAACGCCTCTCGGCGGAAGCGCAGCGCCGACCAGTCCGCGTCGATCGCCACCTGGCGCACGGGCACGAAGCCCGCGGCGCGGAGCACCTCCCAGCCGTGGTCGCGGTCGAAGTCCGCCTTGTAGCGCTTCGACGTCCGCTTGGGATAGGCGAACCACAGGACCGCGTCGCCCTCGGCCTTGGCGGCCAACTCGGCGGAGAGGGCGTCGAGTTCGGCCCTCATGTAGGCGAACGCCAGCGCGAAGCGCACGGCGTCGACCTCGCTCAGGTCGCGCATCACGCGCCGGTCGGCCAGCCACGCCAGCTCCGGCTCGAACGACAACGGCGCATGCAGGACGACGACCTCCGTCTGGTCCCTGAGGTTGAGCTTCTCGAAGACGGGGCCCACCAGGTGCCTCCTCGGGCTGGGGTGACCCGAGGTTAGCGCGTGGGACCGTCGGGTGCCAGCGGCGCAGGCGGAAGCCCAGGGCCAGCGGCGCAGGCGGCCTGCGGCCACCGGTGGCGCCGGCGGAGCTACACCAAGACGATCCGCTCGAGCCCCTCGCTCCGCAGCACCTCGGCGTACCCCGCCATCGCCTCCGCCGTCGGCTCGGACACGTCGCGCGCGATCGGCCGCACGCCGTGGCAGCGGAAGCCGATCAGCTTGACCCGCATGCCGGGGTCGACGCCGTGCAGCCATGCCGCGGCGCGGGCGAGCTGCTCCGGCGCGTCGTTGACGCCCGGCAAGAGCAGCAGCCGCACCTCGTGCAGCTTGCCACGCGCGGCCAGGTGCTCGATCGAGCGCAGCACGGCCGCGTTGGGCTGCCCGGTCATCCGCCGGTGCACGTCGTCGTCGAAGGCCTTGAGGTCGATCATGGCACCGTCCATGACCGGGTCGAGGTCGTCCCACACCTCGGCGGACGCGCCGCCGTTGCTGTCGACGAAGCAGCTCAGGCGCCCGAGCCGCGCGTCCGCCTTCAGCACCGCGAAGAAGTCGCGCACGAAGTCGGCCTGCAGCGTCGCCTCGCCGCCCGAGACGGTGACGCCGGAGAGGAAGGGCGCCGGGCCGCGCACCGCCTCGACGAGTTCGTCGACCGACAGCGTGCGCGCCTTGGGCGTGCTGTCGAAGCGGCAGGCGCGGATGCAGGCGTCGCCGCCCGTGCAGGCGTCCGCGTCCCACGACACCTCGGCGCCGTCGAAGGTCAGGGCGCCGCTCTCGCACGCCTCGACGCACTCGCCGCAGTGGTGGCACACGTGGATCGTGTAGGGGTTGTGGCAGGCGATGCAGTCGAAGTCGCAGCCCTGCAGGAAGGCGACGAAGCGGTTGCCCGGACCGTCGACCGAGGAGAAGGGGATCGTCCCGGACACCAGGCCGCGGGTGGCGCCCGGGTCGGCGCCGGGCCCGCGCGCGCCCGCTCCCGGCCGCCGGGCGAGTCCGTCGATCACGCGTCCGGTCGCCGCTCCGCCCCGGCGAGCCGCTCGTGCGCGACCACGCGCTTGGTGGCGCGCTGGGTGCAGTGGGCCTCCGCCTCGCTGCCCGCGCCGAGGAAGGTGCTGCCGTGGCGGGCGCCCTCGTCGACGTGCGCCAGGTCGCTCTTGCGCACCAGGTAGCCGGTGATGCGGATGAAGTCGTTCGAGTCGAGGTTGAAGGTGAAGTCGCGCATGCCCTCGGCGAACGCGCCGCGGATGACGTCGACGACCGCCTCGGGGTTGCGTTTCGCGGTCTCGTCGAAGTGCAGGATGTCGGAGACGCCGGAGGCGAACAGTTCGTGGTGCGGCGCCACCGCGCGCAGGTGCTGGTAGAGGCCCGGCTCCTGGCCGATCGGGATGCGTGTGCCCGCCGTGATGCCGACGTCGCTGTCGATGCCCGACTGCGCGTGCAGCACGGCGCGCCCGCCGAAGCCCTCGCAATGGGGCAGCGGCCGCTCCGCGACCTGCGCGGCGACCGCGCGCGTGATGCGGTAGGCGAGCGCGTTCGCGGCGTCGTCGTGCCCGTAGCGGCCGGAGTGACCGTCGCGCGCCATGAGCTCGTCGACCGCCTCGGCGAGGCCGTAGAGGCCGAACATCGCGGAGAAGCGATCGAGCGACAGGAGGCCCTCGCGCACCAGCCAGTCGTGCTCGAAGAAGCGCGCGCGCTCGACGAGGTGGCGGATGCGCGCCTCCATGAGCTCGGCCGTGAACTCGACGTAGCGCGGCAGGGTGTCGGCGAAGAGGCGCTCGAGCGGGCCGCGGTGGCGCCGGACGACCGCGCTGAGGTCGAGCCGCACCATCGTGTGCGAGCCGCCGCCGATCTTCAGCGAGTTGTAGCAG
>JAHYJQ010000280.1 GCA_019429025.1 Trueperaceae bacterium
CTCCATGCGCGAGAACCGGGAGGTCCCACGGTCGCCCGCTGCAAGGATGGCGCAGCGGGCCGCGAGGGGAAGGCCAAGGCCGTAATTGCCCGTGTCCTACACCTTCCATCCGTGAACCGGGCTGAATGACCGGACACCCGGGCGACCATGGTGGCGCTCGGCACGGATGGAGGATCCATGACCACGAAGGTGCGAAAGCCGCCTGGGCGGAGGCGGGTCCGGGGGCGACCCGGGCGCCCCTGTCCCAAGCGAGGGCGGCGCTACAGCAAGAGACAGAAGCTCAGGGTGGTGGCGTGGGCAACGAAGCATGGCGTTGGTGCGGCAGTCAGCAAGTTCGGGGTCAGCGATCCGGCGGTGCGGAGCTGGCTGGCCCAGCATCGGAGCAACGAGAAGGCGGGCGACGCGAAGTCGGCGCAGAAGGTACCAGCCAAGGGTCGGCGCCCGGCGGTAAGGACGCGGACCGCGACGACTGTGACTGCGACTCCGGGTATGCCGGTTGCCACGAAGCCAACGGGCGGAGCACAGCCGACGCTGCGCACCCAGGCTGAACGCGCGAGGCATGGACGACGCTACTCGGTGGCGGAGAAGCTCGCGGTGCTCGAGGTCGCGGCCGTCGACGGCGTGACCGCGGCGGCCGAGCAGTTCAGCACGTCCCGCTGGTCGATCTACGACTGGCAACGCCGGAAGCAGGCAGCGCCGACGACGAAGGAGGCGGAGCGTGCGCTGGCGCCGGGCTCAAGCCGCCCCAAGCGCAACGCGCGACGGCTGTCCGAGGAGCGCTACCACCTGATCGCCGAGACCTGGCAGAAGAACCAGGCGCTCGGACCACGGCAGGTCCGCAACAAGCTGCGGCGCGACCATGGTCTGCGGGTCGGCACGTCCACGGCACGCAGGGTGATGGAGGAGCACGGCTACGTGCCGCCCAAGGTGACCGTCGAGCGACGCAGTGTCATCCGCTACGAGGCGGTTCGGCCGAATCAGCAGGTCCATCTCGACTTCCTGCACTTCTTCGTCCACAAGGCCAAGGCCTACCTGCTGCTCATCGAGGACGACTACAGCCGGTTCCTCACCGGCTGGGCACTCTGCGAGGGAGAGCAGGCCCAGCCGGTCATCGAGGCCGTCGACGAGGCGATCTCGCGGCACGGCAAGCCCGAGCAGATGGTGGTCGACGGGGGCAGCGGCTTCTTCTCCTGGCGGGGGCAGAGCCAGCTTGAGCGGGTCTGCGGCGACTACGGCATCGACTTCATCAAGGCGAGCAAGAAGGGCTCGAACTCGAAGCTCGAAGCGCTCAACGCCAACGTGCGCAAGGAGCTGCTCTCCCGCGTCGAGTTCGCCGACCTCGCTGACGCACGCCAACAGATCGCGCGGTGGGTCTACACCTACAACTTCGAGCGCGTCCACGAGGGCCTTGGCGGGCTGCTGGTCCCCGCCGACCGGTACTTCGGCCGTAGCCAGGAGGTGCTGGCGCAGCTCGAGCGCGGCGAGCCCGTGGTGGTGCCGGGGGCACCGTCGCCCGATAACCGCACCCTCGAGCTCTTCCGGGTCATCTCACGCGCCGGGCGCCCCGAGCTGTGGCTGCTGGGGGATCGGATCTGGCCGACCGCCCAGGCGACCTGACGCTCTCTCCCTCGACGTTCCTGGTGGTAGGATGGGCCGGGTTGAAAAGCGACCCGGCCCTCCGCCTGGAGTCCATGGCGGAGGACCGCGATCGCAGCGACGCACTTGCTTGCAGGCACCTGTCGTCGCCACCCGGGACATTCACCGGTTTGGAGTCCATGATCAAGTCCCCATCGAGAACAGCAGTGGACGCCGCGGTTTGCCTGTACGCGCTGGGCGTGCTCAAGCGTGTCGGCCTCGCCGCTGACCTTTCCAGGCAAGTGGTCATCCGCAGGCTCGACGTGGCGCGTTCGTACGCCTACGAGCTGGTCCCGAAGGTCGAGGCGGCCCTCGCGCGTGGCTTCGACGAGGCCCCCGACCAGGACGTCGTCGACAAGACGGCCGAGCTGTTGTGCCTGCAGGTGCGGACCGCGGTGCTCGAGTACCGCCTCGAGCATCCAGGCTGCTGGGTCTGTGGCGGCAGAACAAACTACTCCACGGACCTGGTCGCGTTCATCCTCGACCTCGCGTCGAGGTCCATCGGTCCGTCGATGACGCAGGCCGCCTTCGCCACCGCCTGTGGGGTTCCGCTGCCCACCCTCAAGGACTGGTGGGCCAACGCCGCCCGCCAGCTCACGCTCCCCTTCTCTGTGGCCGCCGCGTCGGATCCGCCGCCACCGCCACCCCCGCCGGAACCACCGCCGGATCCCGCACCAGAGGTGCGACCGGAGCCCCCTGCCCCAGAGGCCCCTCTTCCACAGCCACCGGCGTCGGACTCGCCGGGTGCCGACACTCTCGGGCTCTCTGCTGACATGCTCCGCATCATCGCCGAGTACGAACGCTGGCACGGCTCCCTACCCGACTTCGTCGACCATCTCCGCGGCCTCGGACTGCGCCATGGCAGGCAGATGGTCACGCAGATCCTCCACCTCGCTGCGGCCCGCAAGCTGCTGCGTCGCCCCCCACCTCCCCCTCCCGCGCGTGGCTCTACCTTCCGGCCGCCCCCCGGTGTCCAGTGGACCTCCGACGGCAAGCAAGTTGACGTCGTTGTCGACGACGAGACGTTTCGGGTCACCTGGCAGCCTACCGTCGACGTCGGTGCCGCCGCCACCGTCGGCTCGGTCGTGCGTCCCGAGGAGACCACCGAGGGAGTGCGCACCTCGTTTGCCGACGGCGTCAAGACCACCGGTACACCGTCCGTCTTCTTGCTGGTCGACAACAAGGCCTGCAACAAGAGCCCGGCCCTGGCAGCGGAGCTCGCGCCGGACACGGTCGTCATGCACAGCACGCCCGGCCGGGGCCAAAACAAGGCGGTCATCGAGGGACAGTTCGGCCTCTTCGCCCAGGGGCTCGGCTCGGTCATCGCCACCGTCGATACCTCGACCCCACAGGGCATCGCCCTATCTGTCGCCGACGCTGTCACCCGCGCCTACGCCCAGGGCCGCAACCACCACCCCCGCCGCAGCGACGGACGCTCGCCCTACGACCTCTACCGCGATGCCAACCCCTCGCCCGAGGAGATCGCCGCCGCCACCGAGCGACTCCTCGCCATCAAGCAGCGCATCGATGCTCGCGAGGCCCGGGAGCAGGCCCGCCTGGACCCGGCCGTGCAGGCCACGATCGAGCAGGCCATCGAGCGCTTCGGCTTCTTCGACGACGGCGATGTCGCCATCTCGCTCCGCACGCTCCCGCTCGCCGCCATCCAGACCGCGGTCGCCATCTACGCCGCCAAGCAGCTCGCCCAGAGCCTGCCTCCCGATGCCGGCATCCGCTACTTCGCCGGCATCGCCCGCAACTGTCAGCACGAACGCGAGCTCCTCTTCTTCGAGGACGAGCTCGTTGCTCAACTCGAGCGCACCGGCAAGATCGTCAGCGACCATCTCGAGCGCAAGGCCTCCTCCTTCGCCCCTCTCGACCTCGCACATCGCCTGCTCGCCATCGTGCGCGAGTTGCTCACTGTCACCACGCCCGTCGCCCAGGTCTTTTGGCGCCGCCGCCTCCGCACCGAGGCCGGCCTCGTCCCGCTGGCACTTCGCCCCGCCCTCCGCCGATGCCTCTGCGAGCGTGTCCGCTCCCACTATCGGTCAACCAAGCAGCATCGACAGCAGCTCGTCGACCTCATCGTCCGTGCCTTCGCTTCCGAGCCCGAGCCTCAGACCTCGTTCCAGGCTTGCCAGCCATGACGACGCCCGAACTCACCGGTCCGACGATCGACCATCAGTCGCCGGCCCTGGCCCGGCACCCCCACAGTCAGCGTCAGCAACGCCCCTCAGCTGTCCGCTACCGCTTCGCCTCAGGCTTCGCTGTCACGCCACCTCGTTGACCGCTCGAACATACCCACCAACCTGCCACCTGCCCCAGGGACTGTCCGGTGACGATGTATGGATCGTGATTGACACGCGCACGTAATCCTGAGATGAAAGATCGTGGGAAGTCAGACAGCTCCGTAGTACCTGCGAAGCCGCCGAACAAGGGCGGACAGCGAGGCGAGCCGGGCTATGGAAATCCCTATACGGGCACGAAGGTGGAAACGCCGGAGCGGGCTATCCAC
>JAHYJQ010000281.1 GCA_019429025.1 Trueperaceae bacterium
CGGCGGCCGGTCCGGACGTGGGCGTCGCGCCACGGCACGCAGACGCCGACGAAGCGCGTTCCCAGCGTGACGCCGGAGACGTAGCGGCCCCCGGGCAGCGCCTCGTCGCCGACGCGGTCGACCGCGCTCCACGGGCTGCGGCTCCAGAGGAGCACCTTGCGCCGGTCGCCGGTGGCGCCGTACCCGTAGTCCGGTTGCGCGTCGAGCGCGAAGCCGTCGTCGGGGAGCATGGCGGCGGTCGCCTCGGTGAGGCACACGACGTCGGGGTCGAGCTCGGAGAGGATCGCGCGGATGCGTCGCCCGCGTGGCGAGCGCGGCGTGGCCCACTCGAGGTTCCAGAGGAGGATGCGCGGGGTCCAGGGCCGGACGATCGGGGTCCGTACGTCTTGGTCGCCCGCGTGCAGCGTCTTCGTCACATCAGGCTCCCGACTCGATGCCCGAGCCCACCTGGCGGTCACCGTCCCGTTACCGCTGGGGGAGGCCGAGAACGGCCTCCAGGCGCTCGACGGCGCGCGCCCGGCTGCCGGGTGTCATGCGATCGAGGTTCGCCTGTTTCCAGCGAACGGCGGGCAGGTCACGGATCTGTGGGACGCCGGTGAGGTCCCAATCCGGTTCGCCCCGCTTGAAGCCGGTCAGGAACGCGCGGTGGGTGTGCGGCATGCCAGCGACGAGTTCGCGGACGAGCGCGGTTCGCGTCGCGATGAGGTCCTCAGTGGTGGCGGTGGTCGCGTCGCTGGTCATCCCCTCGAACTCGGTCCGGAAAGACGCACGCACCGTCTGCGTACGAACATCGAGCACGGGGCGGGCATGGCTTCCGGGGATGCCATGCTCGATCGCCGTAGCGATCCGCCGCAGGCGGACCTCGATGGCGCCGAGGGACGCCTCGCGGTCCGCGATAGGAAGGAACGTCAGGTCGAGGTCGACCGACAGCCGTGGCATGCCGCGGTGGAAGAGGTTGATGGCGGTTCCGCCCTTCAGTGCGAAGTCCCGCTCGTCGCCGAGCAGCGGGAGGACGTGAACGAGGAGCGCCACGCGTTCTGCGTAACGCTCAGCCGCTCGCATCGAGGCCCCGCGGGTAGGTGATGCGGTAGGTCGGATCGAGTCGCCCCTTCGGCGCGAGCGTGCGGTTGCCGGTGCCGAGGTCGATGCGGTCGCGGTCCAGGCGCTCGCGCCACGGTTGGGCGTGGCGGTCCGCGAACCAGAGCGCGAGACGCCGGGCCTTGACGCTCTTCACGGTCTCCAGGAGCCGCTGCAGGAGGGCGGGGCGCAGGGTTCTCAACCCGTCGCCGATCGCATCGGCCATCTCGAAGGTGATGCGGTGGGGGACGTCCGCGAGGAGTTCGAGCCACGCTCGCTCCGGGACGGCCACGAGCAGGGGGTAGCGCGCGGTCGTGTCGAGAGATGCGACCGTGTCGGCGGTCGAGCTCGGACCCTCGGTGGGGAAGAGCGGGGCGATGGTGCGGGCCTCGAACCGCGGCATGTCGGGGAGCTGATGGAGCCACGTGGGCAGTGGCTCGTCGCTGTAGACGACGACGGACGCGGGAGCTCCCGGAGCGAGGTTGGGCCCGTACCCGTGCAGCTCGAGGGCGCTGCGGCCGCCGACGTGGAGCGATCGGCGCATCAGGTGCTGCAACGACGCGAGGACCGTCTCCCAACTGAGTTCTCCCGAGGGCGCCCGGTACGCGCCGCGCGCCGGTCGCTCGAGCCAGCCTGCGGCGACGTACTGGCTGCGCAGGCTCGTCGAGTAGCCGGCGTCCGTCAGCCAGGCTGCGTCGACGACCATGCCTGGGGGGATCGAGCGGAGTAGCCAGTTTAACTTCTGCGCGTTTCGCGTAGCCACGCTGCGCATCTTAACACCATGTCACATCTCCGGTTTAAGGTTCTGCCCATTTGCGTAGTTGGGCTACGCGTAGGCTGACGTCTTCACACCAGTGCCGGTGTCCCTCCGCCCAGCCGACCCCCGCCGTCGTCTCGGGCTTCCGCCGCCGCGGCCAGCAGCGAGGCAGTTGGAGACCGCGCGAGGGGGCGGCACGCGGGAAGCGCGGCGTGACGAACGAGGGGTACGCCGCGTCCGAGTGGACGGCTCCTCCCGCGACGGTGCGGAGAGGGGATCGATGTGCGTGTCCCACCGGTTCTCATGGCCCTCCGGAGTTCGGTTGGCATGACCCCATGCACCAATATTGGTACACTTCGCCGCAGTGAAGAGGCGAACCGACGCGCACGGTTGAAGGGACACCGGTGTTGAACGAGCGGCACATCGGCAGTTCGCTCGACGAGTTCCTGGAGCAGGACGGACTCCGCGAGGAGGCGACGGCGATCGCTGCGAAGCGTGTGGTCGCGTACCAGATCCGCCAGGGCATGCGCGACTGCGGCATCGGTCCCAGTGAGCTCGCCCGCCGCATGGGCACCAGTCGGTCGACCGTCGATCGCTTGCTCGACATGGACAACCCGTCGGTGACGCTCCTGACGCTCGGACGAGCTGCGGCCGCGGTAGGGAAGCCTCTCGACGTCGCCCTGCGCGATGCCCCATCTCCTCCGTGACGGTTCGACCCCTCTGGCTGGCCCGCGTTTCGAGCTTCTCTGACCCGCCGACGTCGATGCCCCGCCGGTAGGTGATGCGGTAGGTCGGATCGATGCGCCCCTAGGGCACAAGCGTGCGGTTGCCGCTGCCGAGGCGATGCGGTCGAGTTCCATGTGTTCGCGCCGGGGTTGGGCGTGGCGTTAGGCGAAACACAGCGCGAGGCGCGGCGCATTCGGCGCGCTGTCCGCACGGTGTCGGCTGGCGCGCACCGGTATCTGCCGAGCGTGGGTGGGCACCGATGCCTGTGGTCACGCCTTCCTCCCGCCGCCGCGTGCAGTCTGATCCCGTGAACTGGATCTCTCAGCGATTCGTCATCATCGGATGGCGGTATCGGCTTGACTGGTGCCGTCTCTCGCCCTCAGCCACGCGCGGCTGACTCGGGCGCCATAGAACCCGTGAGGTATACTCGCTTGGCAGCCTGGGATGTCGTCCTTCTCGCTCCCGTCGTGGCTTGGTACGAGGGCCTGCTCGAGGATGACCCCCGGACCGCGGAGCAGGTGGCCGCGGCGCTCGACCTGCTCGAGGAGTTCGGTCCGAGCCTTGGGCGCCCGCTCGTGGACACTCTGCGAGGTTCGCAACTGCCGAACCTCAAGGAGCTGCGGCCTGGCTCGCGGGGGAGGAGCGAGGTTCGGTTGTTGTTCGTGTTCGACCCGCAGCGCCGCGCCGTCGTGCTCGTTGCAGGTGACAAGGCAGGACGCTGGCGAGACTGGTACCGCGAGAGCATCCGCTTGGCGGAGGCGCGGTACGCGGCGTGGATGGCCGAGGAGGTCGACACTTGACGCGACCGCGAGGGGAGGGAGGTGGCACGATGGCCCGGACCTGGAAGGAGCTTCGATCGGAGGCCGTGGCGGGCGGCCGTCTGGACGAGCCCCGGGTCGCCGATGCAAGATCGCGACAGCTCGCGGGCGTGCGGGCTCACCGTTTGGCGGAACTACGTGAGTCGCTCGGGATGACGCAGGTGGCATTGGCGGAGCGGCTGCAGGTGTCGCAGTCGCGCGTGTCGCGCATCGAACGGGGCGCGATCGACCACACCCAGCTCGAGACCCTGCGGGCCTACCTCGAGGCCCTCGGCGGCGAGCTCGAAGTGAGCGCACGCTTCGGCGACGAACGCATCCTCATCGCTGGCTGAACGGGAGCCAGTCGACACTGGTCTTGCCCGGGCAGAACGCAGGTCCTCGGGTACCCGAGCCCAGCGTCTCGGGAACCCGTGCCTAGTGCGAGGCTGGCCGGCCAGGGCGTGGCGGCTGACGCAGAGCGGCCGGGCGAGGTCGGCGGCGGTGCAGGGGCCTTCGGCACGATGCGCCGGGAGCCCATCCTCCGTGTAGCGTTCTACGCCAGTCGAGGTGGCCACGAACCCGTACGTGACTGGCTTCGTGGGCTCGACCGGCTCGAGCGGCAGGCGATCGGCGCGGATCTCACGACGGCCCAGTTCGGGTGGCCGATGGGGATGCCGCTCATCCGCAAGCTCGATGTGGACCTCTGGGGGGTGCGGACCCGTCTACGCGACCGCGTGGTTCGAACGCTGTTCACGGTGGAGGGTGACACGATGGTAATCCTGCACGCGTTCGTCAAGAAGGGTGC
>JAHYJQ010000006.1 GCA_019429025.1 Trueperaceae bacterium
GGTCACCGCCCGCCCCGCCGTGCCCAGCGACGTCCACGCCATCGAGGCGGTCGATCGGCCGCCCCCTGACCGACGAGGCGGCCGCCCGTTCCGAGCGGCCGCCTCGGCCGTTTCGTGCGTCGAGCCGATCGCCTACAGGAACATCGGCTTCCCGAGCATGGCCCGGACCTTCGGGCGGTAGGTCTCGACGTCGTAGAGCTCGTCGACGTCGACCCGCTTGAGGCCCTCGCCGGTGATCGAGATCGGCACGTGCGTGTACTTGCCGCCCTGCAGCGCGACCATCCGCCCCGACTGGCCGTCGATGGCGAGGTCGGCGGCCATCACGCCGTAGTTGGTGGCGACCATCAGGTCGAGCGAATCCGGCGCGCCCGAGCGCATGAGGTAGCCCACCTGCTGGTAGATCATGTCCTGGCCGGTCCGCTCCTTGATCAGCTCGGCCGTGAGCGCGCCGATGCCGCCGAGCTTGCGGTGACCGTAGGCGTCGGCCTCGCCGCTCACGACCATGTCGCCCTCCGCCAGCCGGGCGCCCTCGGAGATCGTCATCATGGCGTAGCTCGACGGGTTGGCGTTCTTGTCCTCCAGCAGCAGCTGGGCGAGCTTGTCGACGTCGAAGGGGACCTCGGAGATGATCGCGCGGTCCACGCCGGCGAGGTAGGCCGTGATGAGCGAGGTGTCGCCGCTGTAGCGGCCGAACAGCTCCACGACCGCGATCCGCTCGTGCGAGCCCGCCGAGGTGCGCAGGTTGTGGATGAACTGCACCCCGCGCGTGACGGCGGTGGAGAAGCCCAGCGCGTAATCGGTGCCGTGGACGTCGTTGTCCATCGTCTTGGGGACGGCGATGACGGGGAAGCCGGCGTTGTGCAGGTGCAGGCCGTAGGAGAGGGTGTCGTCGCCGCCGATGGGGATGAGGACGTCGATGCCCTGGCTCTGCAGGACGCGCACCACGTGGGGCGTGAGGTCGTGCGGGCCCTCCCCGGGGTACTGGTCGGCGAGGAACGCGGGGACCTTGTCCCCCTTGACCTTCGACGGGTTGGTGCGCGAGGAGTGCAGGAAGGTGCCGCCGGTGCGGTCGATCGTGCGCACGTTGCCGCGGGTGAGGGGCATGAGGTGGGTCATGACGCTCTCGTTGTCGTCCGGGTCGGTGTCCGTCAGGCCGCCCCAGCCGCGCCGGATGCCGGTGACCTCGTGCCCGGCCTCGGTGAGTCGGTTGACGATCGCCTTGATGCAGGGGTTCAGGCCGGGGACGTCGCCCCCGCCGGTCAGGATGCCGAATCGCATGGTGAAGACCTCCGTTCTTCCGACCCCATTGTGACGCGCCGCGGGCGGGAATGGGTACGGGTCGCGAGGACCGACGCTAAGCCCGCGTCCGCGGGTCGAGCATGTCGCGCAGGCCGTCGCCGATGAAGTTGAAGGCCATGACGAGGCTGGCGATGGCCAGGCCGGGGAAGAGCCACATCCACCACTGGTCGAAGAAGTGGATGCCGATCGAGATCATGCGGCCCCACTCGGGGGAGGAGGGCTCGGGCCCGAGGCCGAGGAAGCTGAGGCCGGCGAAGAGCAGGATGGCGTTGCCGATGTCGAGCGAGCCGTAGACGACGACGGGCGCGATCGTGTTCGGCAGCAGCGTCTTGAACAGCAGGTAGGGGTTCTTGGCGCCGAGCGCGCGGGCGGCGTCGACGTACTCGTGGGTCTTCGCCTCGATGATCAGCCCGCGGGTCAGGCGCGCGTAGTTCGTCCAGCGGACGATGATGAGCGCCAGCACCGCGTTGCGGATCTCCGGACCCAGCGCGGCGGTGACGGCCATCGCCAGGATGATCGTCGGGAACGCCATGAACAGCTCGGTCACGCGCATCATGACCTCGTCCCAGAGGCGCCCGGCGAAGCCGGCGACCGCGCCGACCAGCCAGCCGATGATGCTGTTGATGACCACGACGGCGAGGCCCGCCGGGATGGTGATGCGGCCGCCGTGCAGCACGCGGCTGAGGACGTCGCGGCCCAGTTCGTCGGTGCCGAGCAGGTAGGTCTCGTTCGGTGGCTGCAGGCGCTGCTGGATGTTCTGCTCCAGCGGCTCGTAGGGCGCCAGCACCGGCGCGAGCGCCGCCAGCGCGAACCAGGCGGCAATGACCACGAGCCCGGCGATGACGGCGGGCTGGCGGCGGAGTTGCCGCAGGCGCCGGCGCGCGCTGGAGCTGGCGACGACCTTGGGTGCGGCGACGGGCGCGATCATGCGTACCGGATCCTGGGGTCGATGAAGAAGTAGAGGAAGTCGACGATGAAGTTCGCCACCACGTAGATGAAGGCGATGAGCATGCTCACGCCCATGATGGCGGGGAAGTCCTGCGAGGTCGACGCCCGGTAGGCGTAGCGCCCGATGCCGGGCCAGGCGAAGATCGCCTCGGTCAGCACCGCGCCGGCGAGCAGGTTGCCGTAGAGCACGCCGAGCAGGGTGACGACCGGGATGAGGGCGTTGGAGAGCCCGTGGCGCAGGATGACGAAGGCCTCGCGCTGCCCCTTCGCGCGCGCGGTGCGGATGTAGTCGCTGCTCAGGACCTCGAGCAGCGACGAGCGGGTGATGCGGGCGATGATGCCGGAGACGTACATGCCGAGCACCAGGCTCGGGAGCACCAGGTGCCACAGGGCGTCGCGCAGGGTGGCCCACTGGCCGGCCAGCAGCGCGTCGACGGTGTAGAGGCCGGTCACGTGCGGTGGCCGGCTCACCAGGAAGCCGAGCCGCCCCGGGCCGGCCGTCCAGCCGAGCTGCGCGTGCAGCACCGAGAGGCCGATGAGGGCCAGCAGGAAGACGGGGAAGCTCACGCCGATCAGCGCGACGACGCGCACCAGGTAGTCGACCGGCGAGTTGCGCCACACCGCGGACACGATGCCGAAGCTCACGCCCAGCAGCAGCCCCACGAGGATCGAGGTGGTGGCGAGCTCCACGGTGGCCGGGAGGAACTGTCGGATGTCGTCGAGCACGGGCTGGTTCGTGCGGATGGAGACGCCCATGTCGCCCCGCAGCAGGTTGCCGAGGTAGGTGAGGTACTGGACGTGCAGGGGCTGATCGAGCCCCCACTTCTCGCGGAACGCCTGCACCAGGCGCTCGTTGTTGAGCGCGCTCTGCGGCAGGTTGGCGTTGATCGGGTCCGCCGGGATCGCGTTGGCGATGAGGAACGCGACGACGGTGATCCCGAGCACCAGCGGGATGGCGAAGAGGACGCGCCGGACGATGTACTGGTACAGGGGCATCGGGGATCCGTCGTGGTGACGCGGGATGGGGGAGCGGGCACGTGGCCCGCTCCCCAGATGCTACCTTCGGGCCTTACTTCCGGCTCAGCAGGGCGATGTCGAGGCCCCACTGCGGGTGCCAGACGTAGCCCTCGATGTCGGCGCGGAAGGCCGTCTGCACGGCCGGCACGCTGAACGGCGCGAAGGCGCTGTCCTGCTGAGCGTAGTCCTGCAGCTGGGCGAAGATGGCCATCCGTTCGTCGGCGTCGGTCTCCACGCCGGCCCGCGCGATCAGGGCGCGGGTCGCCTCGTCGATCATCTCCGGCGTCCAGCGGGCGCGCTCGCCTGAGACCTTGCCGCCGGGCAGGAACTCGAGGAAGTCCACCGGGTCGAGCTTGTCGGGGCCCCAGAACCAGTAGCCGAGGCCCTGGGTGCCGTTGCGGTAACCCTCGAGCGCCACCTGCACCTCGCCGGGCAGCAGCCGGACGGCGATGCCGATCTCGGCCAGGTCCGACTGGATCTTCTGCGCGTTGGTGCTGAGGCTGACGCCGGCCCAGGTGAGGTCCGCGTAGTGCATGGTGACCTCGAAGCCGTCGGCGTAGCCGGCCTCGGCCATGAGGGCGCGGGCGCGCTCGAGGTCGCGCTCCATCGCCTGGTCCTGGCCGAAGGCGCCGGCCAGGCCGACCCACATGTTGCTGCCGGGGGTGACGCTGCCGGCCCACAGATCGCGGTAGCCCTGGTAATCGAGGGCGTGCCGTACGGCTTGGGCGACGAGCGGGTTCGCCATGGGGCCGCCGACCTCGGGGTCGCGGTTCATGAGCAGGAAGTGGGTCCAGCGGCCGGGGCCGAGGTAGATGCCGATGTCGTCGTTGCCCTCGAGCGCGACCACCTGGTCCGGGGTGAGGTCGGTCGCCAGGTCGACGTTGCCGGCCACCAACGCCACGCGCTGGGTGGCCGCCTCGGGGATGTTGACGATGATGACGCGGTCGAAGAAGGGCGCCTCGCCCCAGTAGTCGGGGTTGCGCACCAGGACGGTCCGGTCCTGCGGCGACCAGCTCTCCAGGATGTACGGCCCGGTGCCGGCGGAGGTCTGGTTGAGGTACGCCTGGGCCGTGTCGGTCTCGGCGGCGTCCGCGGCGTCGGTGCCGCCGTTGGCGCGGACGGTGGCGGCGTGCGTCACGGAGAAGGCGGTGTTGGCCAGTTCCGCCAGGAACGAGGGCCGCACCGCGGTCAGCGTGATGGCGACGGTGCGCTCGCCGATGGCCGCGAGCGAGGCGATCGGGTCGGCCAGGAACGACGGCTGGGCCTTGACGTTCTTGAGGCGATCGAAGGAGAACACCACGTCCTCGGCCGTCAGCGGGCTGCCGTCGACGAAGGTGACGTCGTCGCGCAGCGTGAAGGTGTAGGTCAGGCCGTCGTCGGAGATCGTCCACGAGGTCGCGAGCAGCGGCTCGATGGCGCTGGCGTCGGCGTCCGGGAAGGTCACCAGGGTGTCGTACGCGATGCGGTTGACCATGCCGCTGGTCGGGTTGAAGGCGTGCGCGGGGTCGTAGGCCTCGGTGATCTCCGCGTGACCGATGACGATGGTCTCCTGGGCGAGGGTCGTGCCCCACAGGGCCAACGCGACGATGGCCCCCAGGAACAGCGCCCCGATGGCGCGCGTGGATGCGGCGGGCTTCAGCTTCATCTCGGTTCTCCTCGGGTCCCGGCGGCGGCGGGCGGGGACGGGCACGGCGGCACGTATACTTACGCGTGCAGCCGTGAAGATAGCACGAAACGGTGGTGGATTCCCTTGACCTACCAGCAGCGACGAACCGCCTTCTCCGAGCGCCTGGCGGGGGTGGCCGACCTGGCCTTCTTCCCCCGCTCGGCCGACCTGCAGTACCTCACGGGCGTGCCACGCGACATCCCCAACTTCGGCGCGGTGCTGCACCCGGGCGCCTGGCTCGAGGGTGCCTGGTTCGGGCCGGGCGGTACGCCCCTGCTGGCCCTGCCGCGCATGACCGCGGAGTTCGGCGGCGTCTCGGGGGCGGACGACGTCGTGCTGCAGGTTCTCCAGGACCACGACGACCCCGCGGAGATGGTGCGCGGCTTCCTGCGTTCGTTCGCGCTGCCGAAGCGCCCCCGCATCGCCATCGGCGACGCCACCCACGGCGCCACCGTCAGCGCCCTGCAGGCGCTCTTGCCCGACGCGACCTTCCTGTCGGCCTCCGACCTCCTGCGCCCGCTGCGGGTCGTCAAGTCCGACGAGGAGATCGCGCTCATGCGGCGGGCGGGCGAGGTCACCGAGGCGGCCTTCGCCGACGTGCTGGCGCGCCTCGAGCACGGCATGACCGAGCTCGACGTCGTCACCGAGGTCGACCACCAGCTGCGCCGCCACGGCTCGCTGGGGCCCTCGTTCACCACCTCGCTGTACACCTCCGGCCCGCACCACCCGCTGCTCTTCGGCCAGCGCGAGGCCACCTGGCGGCGCGCGCTGACGCCGCCGGTGTCGATCCTCTTCGACTTCGGCGCGATCCTCGACGGCTACTGCTACGACTTCGGGCGCACGGTGTTCTTCGGGGAGCCCGACGACGGCTACCGCGAGGCGTTCGGCCTCGTGATGGCCTCCCAGGCGGCCGGCATCGCCGCGCTCCGCGCCGGGCGCGCGACCGCCGCCGAGGCCGACCGGGCGGCGCGCGCGGTGATCGCGGAGGCGGGCCACGGCGAGGCGTTCCGCCACCGCCTGGGGCACGGCATCGGCCTCGACGTCCACGAGCCGCCGTTCCTGACCGCGGGCGACGACACGCCGCTGCGAGAGGGCATGCTGTTCACGGTCGAGCCGAGCATCACGCGCTTCGACACCTTCTCGGCCCGCGTCGAGGACGTCGTGGTGGTGCGTCCCGACGGCGGCGAGCCGCTCACGGCGGGCTTCCGCGAGATGCTGGTGGTCGATTGAGGCCTGGGGCCACCAGCCCGCCGACGGGCCGGGCGTCGCAGCGGTGGGCGCGGTCGCGAAAGGAACCGCGGTGGCCACCTGAAAGCGCGTCGCGCGCAGGCCCGGAGAGGGAACCTGCGCGCGACGGTGGCCCGTGCCTCGCTGGGTGCGGCCGTCAGAACTTGGTGATCAGGGCCGGGTCGATCATGGCGCCTACGGTCACGCCGAAGCGCTCGAGGGTGCCGCTCTGTGCGGCCAGCAGCCACTGGTGGCGATCGGCGATCGAGACGCGCGTCGCGCCGACGGGAGCCTCGGTGATGGAGACCACCTGGCCGCTGGCGTCGATGGCTGCGTACTCGACCGGTGCGCGCAGGCCGTCGACCGAGTAGCTCGTGCGGGTCGTGACCTCGCGCGTGAGCGTGTAGAGCAGGAAGGTGTTGGCGGAGGCCTGCTCACCCACGAGTCGGAAACCGAGGTCGCGGGTGGTGCTGGTGTCGGCGATGCGCACCGGGAGCAGGACGGTGCCGGCGTCCTCGAGCGTCAGGACGAGGGAACCGGTCGGCAGAGCGGCGAAGGCGGGCGGCAGGTGGTTGGGCAGCTCGGCCGCCGTGCGTGGCGCGACGTAGAACGCGCCGATCAGGTAGCCGATGCCGCCGACGGCCAGTGCGATGAGAGCGGGCTTGATGCGCTGGTCCCACTTGATCCGTTCGGCGAACGAGACGGGCGTGGCGATCGTGGCCATGGTGTCCCCCTTCAGGACCTTGACGTGAGCGAAGGTTAGGCTGGAGGGGTTAAGCAGTGGTTAAGCGTGCCGCCGCCTTGCGCGTGGCGGTCCTTCATCCGGGTTTCACCCAGCGCCTCTAGCGTCGGTGCGGCCCACACCGCGGCCAGAGTGGCGGGGAGAGCATGCGCGTACTGCTCGTCGAGGACGACGTCAGCCTGGCGTTGACGCTGCGCGACAGCCTGGAGGCGCTGGGGGTCACGGTGCTGCTGGCTCACGATCGGGCGTCTGCCTGGGAGGCCGCCTGGCGCGATGCGTTCGACGTGGCGGTGCTCGACGTGATGCTGCCTGCCGACGACGACGGCGGCTTCCACCTGGCCCGCGACCTGCGCGAGGCTGGCTTCCACCAACCGATCCTCTTCCTCAGTGCCCGCGACGCAGTCCCAGACCGCGTCCGGGGACTCGACCTGGGGGACGACTACCTGCCCAAGCCGTTCGCGCTCGATGAACTGCAGGCCCGCCTCAAGGCCCTCGGGCGCCGCGGCGAGGTGCGCGCCAGCGTGTTGCGCTGGCGCGACGTCGAGCTGTGGCCGAGCGAGCGACTGGTGAAGCGCGGCGGCGTCGCCGTCAAGCTGACGAACAAGGAGTTCGAGGTGCTGACCCTGTTGCTGCAGCACCCTGGCCGGGTGTTCACCCGGGCCGACATGCTCGAACGCGTGTGGGGCCTCGGGTTCGAGACCGACTCCAACGTGTTGGACGTGTACGTCAGCAACCTTCGCGCCAAGCTCGGTGACGGGGTGGTCGAGACGGTCAGGGGGGTCGGCTACCGTGGCTCGGCCTGACGGCGAACGACCGTGAGCCTGCGGGTGAGGCTCGCCCTGTTGGCGGCGGTGCTGACGCTGCTGGCCACGTGGCTGGGGCTGACGCTGACGTACGTGGGCGTGCTCAACCTGCGCATCTCCGGCCTGGACGACGACAACGAGCTGTTGGCGAGCCTGATCGCCGAGGCGGCGTTGGCGCGCGAGGACGAGCCGGTTCGCGTCCCGGCCGGCGTCAGCAGCTTCCTGGTCAGTGAGCGCGGCAGCATCGCCGCGCACGTCTACCTCGACCACGAACTGATCTGGAGCGGTGGCACGGTCGGCGCACCGCGCCCGCTCGACGCCGAGCGGCTCCTCAGCGGGGCCGGCGGGTTCACGGCGCGCGACTGGCGGGTCTTCACGGTGCGCGACGAGGACGCGGGCATCGTCGTTCAGGTGGGGCGGCCGCTGCAAGGGATGCGCGACGTGCTGAGCCCGTACCCCGAGGTCGCGCTGGGGGTCGGCCTGCTGGTGGCGCTGGTCTCCGGCGGCTTGGCATGGGCCGTCGTGGGCGTGGCGCTGCGGCCGCTGCGGCGCCTGACGGCGGCCACCGAGCGCTTCGACAGCGCCGACGACGTGCCAGACATCCGGGGGCGCGACGAGCCGGCGCGCCTGGCGCAGGCCTTCAGCCGCTTGCTGACGACGATCAAGGTCCAGCGCGAGCGAGAACACCGGTTCCTGGCCTACGCCGCCCACGAGTTGCGCACGCCGCTCTCCGCGCTGCGGGCGGGGCTCGAGGCCGTGCACGCCGGACGGCTCGAGATGACGCCGGACATGGTCCAGCGCCTCCACCGCGAGGCGATTCGGCTCGAATCGCTCGCGCAGAACCTCCTGGCGCTCTCGTCGGCCGAAGCCGGTGACGCGACGCTCGAACGCACCGACCTCGAGCAGCTCGCCGCTGAGGCGTACGACCGCTTCCTGCCGCTGGCACTCGAGAAAGGGTTGGCGCTCGAGCTCGACACGGCGCCGGCTGCGGTCAGCGGCGACGTCCGGCTGCTCGACCAGGCCCTGGGGAACCTGATGTCGAACGCCCTGCGGGTCACGACCAGCGGGCGCATCGTACTGCGCTGCGGGGTCGTCGATCAGGTGGCGTTCGTCGAGGTGATCGACACCGGACCGGGACTCGCGAGGAGGGTCGAGGGCAAGGGCCTCGGGCTGCGGGTCGTGCGCGCCGTCGCGGAGGCGCACGGGGGCGGCTTCGAGCTCGCGGCGTCGAACGGCGTCACCCAGGCGCGGCTGTGGATGCCCGCCGACGCTTGATGCGTCGAGGCCGAACCGGCCCCTCGTGAAGGATGTCCCTACGGTCGCCGTATATCCTGGTTACCAGCGTGCAATCGATGGGAATGGCGGCCCGATAGGGCCGAGGGAGGTCTGTGGGATGGCACAGAAGGCGATCCGAGAAGCCGACGGGATGCATATCCTGGCGACGCGCCTGTACGACTACGGCGACGCCATGTGCGAGCTGGAGGACCGCTTCCTCAGCGTGAGCTCGGGGGCCGAGCTCGCCGCGCTGCGCGGCGAGCACCCGTGGCTGGCGCAGGTGCCGCTGGTCGTCAAGCCCGACCAGCTCATCAAGCGGCGCGGCAAGAACGGCCTCATCCTCACGGGCGCCACCGTCGACCAGGCGATTGCCTGGATCGACGACAAGACGCGCGGCGCCGTCACCATCCATGGCCGCTTCGACGACGACGGCCGGCCGCTCGACGAGGGCACGACCGGGCACCTGCGCCACTTCCTCGTCGAGCCCCACATGACCCACGACCCCGCCGACGAGTGCTACCTCGCGATCGTGTCGAACCGCGACGGCGACGAGATCCTCTACCATCACCGGGGTGGCGTGGACGTCGGCGACGTCGACGCCGAGGCCGCCCGCATGCAGGTCCCGATCGGCGAGACCCCGACCCGCGCACAGATCGCGCGGGCGCTCCTCGTCGACACGCCGCAGGGCAAGCGCGCCTGCACGGCCGGCTTCATCGAGGCGCTGTTCAAGCTCTACGTCGACATGAACTTCGCCTACCTCGAGATCAACCCGCTCGTCGTCGCCGGCGGCAAGGTGACACCCCTCGACCTGGCCGCCAAGCTCGACAGCACCGCCGACTTCGAGAGCGCCGCCAAGTGGGGCGACCTCGAGTTCCCGACGCCCTTCGGCCGCGAGCCCAGCCCCGAGGAGGCGTACGTCGAGGAGCTGGACGCCAAGACCGGCGCCTCGCTGAAGCTGACGGTCCTCAACCCCGAGGGGCGCGTGTGGACGATGGTCGCCGGCGGCGGCGCCTCGGTGATCTTCGCCGACACGATCACCGATCTCGGCTTCATGGACGAGATGGCCAACTACGGCGAGTACTCCGGCGACCCGAGCGAGGAGTTCACCTACCTCTACGCCAAGACGGTGCTCGACCTCATGACCCGCACGCAGCACCCGGACGGCAAGGTCCTGCTGATCGGCGGCGGCATCGCCAACTTCACCGACGTCGCCAAGACCTTCAAGGGCATCATCCGTGCGCTGCGCGAGTACCGGGAGCGCCTGCAGGCGTACGGCGTACGCGTCTACGTGCGCCGCGGCGGCCCCAACTACCGGGAGGGACTGCGGATGATGCGGCAGCTCGGCGAGGAACTCGGGGTGCCGATCGAGGTGTACGGCCCAGAGACCCACATGACCAAGATCGTCTCGATCGCGTTGAAGGCGGGGTAAGCGATGGCGCTGGTGAAGGAGAACCCGTTCGAGCTGTTCGACGCCACCACCCAGGCGTTCATCTACAACAACCAGACCGTCGCCACGCAGCGCATGCTCGACTTCGACTACGTGTCGGGGCGCAGCACGCCGTCGGTCGCCGCGATCATCAACCCGACGGGCAGCGACGGCTTCGCCAAGGTGTTCTTCGGGCGCCGCGAGGTCCTCATCCCCATCTACCGCAGCCTGGAGCGCGCGGCGGAGCAGCACCCGGGCGTCGACGTCATGATCAACTTCGCCTCGTTCCGCTCGGCCGCCGCGTCGACGATGGAGGCGCTCGACCTGCCGCAGATCCGCACCGTGGCGGTCATCGCCGAGGGCGTGCCGGAGCGCCGCTCGAAGCTCATGGCGGCCAAGGCGAGGGCGCTCGGCAAGACGATCATCGGCCCCGCCACCGTGGGCGGCATCAAGGCCGGCTGCTTCAAGATCGGCAACACCGGCGGGACGATCGAGAACATCGTCGAGTCGAAACTGCACCGCCCCGGCTCCGTCGGCTTCGTCTCCAAGTCCGGCGGCCTGAGCAACGAGGCGTACAACACCATCGCGATGAACACCGACGGGCTCTACGAGGGCATCGCCATCGGCGGCGACGCCTTCGCCGGCTCGACGCTGGTCGATCACCTGCTGCGCTACGAGCGGATCCCGGAGATCAAGATGCTCGTCTGCCTCGGCGAGCTCGGCGGCGCCGGTGAGTACGAGGTCGTGGAGGCGCTGGAGCAGGGCCGCATCAGCAAGCCGCTGGTCATGTGGGTGACGGGCACCTGCGCCAAGGCCTTCAAGACGGAGGTGCAGTTCGGCCACGCGGGCGCCAAGCTCAGCGGCGACCGCGAGAGCGCAGACGCCAAGAACGCCGCCCTGCGCGCCGCCGGCGCGATCGTCCCGGACTCCTACGACGACTACGGCGACAAGATCCGCGAGACCTACGAGCGGCTCGTCGCCGACGGCACCATCGTGCCCGCGCCGGAGCCCGAGGAGCGGTCGATCCCGCTCGACTTCGCCAAGGCCGTCAAGGAAGGCATGATCCGCAAGCCCGCCAGCTTCATCAGCACGATCTCCGACGACCGTGGCGAGGAGCTGATGTACGGCGACCTGCCGATCACGCAGGTCTTCGAGCGCGAGCTAGGCGTCGGCGGCGTCCTCAGCGTGCTGTGGTTCAAGCGGCTGCTGCCCGCCTACGCCACGAAGTTCATCGAGATGGCGCTCATGGTGACCGCCGACCACGGGCCGGCCGTGTCCGGCGCCCACAACACGATCGTCGCCACCCGCGCCGGCAAGGACCTGGTGTCGTCGGTCGTCAGCGGCATGCTCACGATCGGCCCGCGCTTCGGCGGCGCGGTCGACGGCGCGGCCCAGATGTTCTCCGATGCCTACGACCGCGGCCTCACGCCGCAGCAGTTCGTCGACGAGATGAAGCGCAAGGGCGTCAACATCCAGGGGATCGGCCACCGGGTCAAGAGCGTGCACAACCCCGACCTGCGGGTCAGCATCATCAAGGCGTATGCGCTCGAGCACTTCAGGTCGTCCGCGCTCCTGGCGTACGCTCTGGAGGTGGAGAAGATCACCACCGCCAAGCGCAACAACCTCATCCTCAACGTCGACGGCGCCATCGGGATCGCCTTCGCCGACATGCTCCGCTCGGAGATGCCGCGCGAGGAGGCGGACCGGTACGTCGCCCTCGGCGCGTTGAACGGGTTGTTCGTGCTCGGCCGGACGATCGGCCTCATCGGCCACCACCTCGACCAGAAGCGTCTCAAGCAGGGGCTGTACCGGCACCCGTGGGACGACATCGCCTACCTGCTCGACTGAAGGAGCCCCGCCCATGGAGCGACGCACGAGCCCGAAGATCGTCTACACGAAGACCGACGAGGCCCCCGCGCTGGCGACCTACTCCCTGCTGCCCGTGGTCGAGGCCTTCGCGGCCGCGGCCGGCGTCGCCGTCGAGCGGCGCGACATCTCCTTGGCCGGCCGCATCCTGGCCCAGTTCCCCGACCTCCTCGGCGAGCGCCGCGTGGCGGACGACCTCGCCTACCTCGGGGAGCTCGCGAGGACGCCCGAGGCCAACATCATCAAGCTCCCGAACGTCAGCGCGTCGGTGCCGCAGCTCAAGGCCGCCGTCCGCGAGCTGCAGGGCCAGGGCTACCCGCTGCCCGACTACCCGGACGAACCGGCCGGCGACGCCGAGCGCGACGTCCGCGAGCGCTACGACCGGGTCATGGGCAGCGCCGTCAACCCGGTGCTGCGCGAGGGGAACTCCGACCGGCGCGCGCCGGCGGCGGTCAAGGCGTACGCCCGCAGGCACCCGCACCCGATGGGGGCCTGGAGCGCCGACTCGAAGTCGCACGTGGCGCAGATGCGCGGGGGTGATCTGCGCAGCAACGAGCTCTCGCACGCGGTCACCGTGGAGGAGGCCGGCGACGCCCGCATCGAGCACGTGGACGGCGAGGGCCGCGTCACGGTGCTCAAGGCCCGCGTGCCCGTCGCCGCCGGCGACGTCATCGACGCCAGCTTCATGGGCCGCCGCGCGCTGCGGGCGTTCCTCGCCGAGCAGATCGACGACGCGCAGGCCCGGGGCGTGCTCTTCTCGCTGCACCTCAAGGCGACCATGATGAAGGTCTCCGACCCGGTCTTCTTCGGGCACGCCGTCTCCGTGTTCTTCGCGGACGTCTTCGAGAAGCACGCGGCGACCTTCGCGCGCCTGGGCGTCAACCCCAACGACGGGCTCGCCGAGCTCCACGCCAAGTTGCGGGCGCTGCCCGAGGCCGAGCGGGAAGCGATCGAGGCCGACATCGCCGCGACCTATGCCCAACGCCCGCCGCTGGCGATGGTCAACTCGGACAAGGGCATCACCAACCTGCACGTCCCCTCCGACGTCATCGTCGACGCCTCGATGCCCGCCGCCATCCGCGCCTCCGGTCGCATGTGGGGTCCCGACGGTCAGGAGCACGACACGAAGTTCGTCATCCCTGACGCCAGCTACGCGGGCGTCTACCAGGCGGTCATCGACGACTGCAAGACCCACGGCGCCTTCGACCCGCGCACGATGGGCAGCGTGCCCAACGTCGGCCTCATGGCCCAGAAGGCCGAGGAGTACGGTTCGCACGACAAGACTTTCGAGATCGCGGCGGCCGGTCGCGTCCGGGTGCTGTCGGCCGCCGGCGGCACGCTCTTCGAGCACGACGTCGAGGAGGGCGACGTGTGGCGCATGTGCCGCGTCACCGACGCCGCCATCCGCGATTGGGTGGGGTTGGCCGTGCGCCGCGCGCGGGCGAGCGGCGCGCACGCGGTGTTCTGGCTCGATGCGGACCGCCCGCACGACGCCCAGCTGATCACCAAGGTGCGGCGCTACCTCAACGACCACGACACCGCCGGGCTGCACCTGCACGTCATGGCGCCCGCCGAGGCGACGCGCTTCTCGTGTGAGCGCCTGCGCCGTGGCGAGGACACGATCTCCGTCACCGGCAACGTGCTGCGCGACTACCTCACCGACCTCTTCCCGATCCTCGAGGTCGGCACCAGTGCCAAGATGCTGTCGATCGTGCCGCTGATGAACGGCGGCGGCCTGTTCGAGACCGGTGCCGGCGGCTCCGCCCCCAAGCACGTGCAGCAGTTCGTCGCCGAGGGGCACCTGCGGTGGGACTCGCTCGGCGAGTTCCTGGCGCTGGCGGCCTCGCTCGAGCACCTCGCGGCGCGCACGGGCAACGCTCGCGCCCAGGTCCTCGCCGACACCCTCGATCGCGCCACCGCCAGCTTCCTGGACGGCAACAAGTCGCCGTCGCGCAAGGTGAACGAGATCGACAACCGTGGCAGCCACTTCTACCTGACGCTGTACTGGGCGCAGGAGCTGGCCGCCCAATCCGACGACCCCGAGCTCGCCGGGCGCTTCGCCGAGCTGGCCCGGGCGCTCGCCGAGAGCGAGGCGACGATCGCCGCCGAGCTGCTGGCCGCGCAGGGTTCGCCGGTGGACCTCGGCGGCTACTACCGGCCCGACGATGCGCTCGCCGCTGCCGCGATGCGACCTAGCGCGACCTTCAACGCCCTCCTGGCGTCGCTCGGGGGCTGAGCGGTGGCCGCGGCGGTCGGGAGCCGAGCGCCGTGAGCGTGCGCGACGAGGTCCTCGGGCTGTTCGGCGCCTGGCGCGCGGCGCTGGACACGGGCGATCCCGACGCGGTGGTGGCGCTGTACGCGCCGGACGGCGTGCTGGTGCCGACGTTCTCGAACCGCATCCGCACCGACGCGGCGGGGAAGCGCTCCTACTTCGCGAAGCTGCTCGTCCGCCACCCTTACGCCGAGATCGACGAGGGCACGCTGCGCCTCTACGGCGACGTGGCCATCCATTCTGGCAGCTACACCTTCTACTTCGGCGCGGGGCCGCTGCGCAGCGCCTCGGCCCGCTTCACCTTCGTCTACCGCCGGTTCGAGGACGGCTGGCTGATCGTCGAGCACCACTCGTCGGCGATGCCCGAGGTGCCGCCGCTCACGCCCATGGTCGCGCCGTCGCCCTTCGTGGAGGTGCCCCGCGAGCGCGCGCTCGCGCCCCTCGGTGGCGACGCGCCGGGCTGACCGGGTGCGCCACGATGCGGCCGCCCGACGTCTTGCCGTCGGGCGGCCGCATCGTGCTTCGCGCCCGCTATTGAAACTCGATGACGAAGCTGTAGACGTCGTCCTGCGGCTCGCTCGTCACCTGGTGATCGAGCTTGTGGAAGACCCGCTGCATGGCGCGGTTGGCGCGCAGGACCTCGGCCGTGAAGCCGCGGATGCCGTTGCGGATCGCGATCTGGGCGAGGTAGCGCAGCAGCTCCGTGCCGATGCCCTTGTTCTGCCAGTCGTCGCGCACGACGAACGCGACCTCGGCCATGTTCGTCTTCTCGTCGAGGTAGTAGCGGCCGACCGCGATGATGTCCTCGCCGTGCGCCTCGGGCACGGTGCAGACGATGGCAAGCTCGCTGCGGTGGTCGATGAACACGAAGTTCTGGATCTCGCTGCGCGGCACCGTCTTGGAGCGCGACATGTAGCGGTAGTAGATCGTCTCCTGCGACAGCGCGTAGAAGAGGTCGGTGATGCGCGGCTCGTCGGTCGGGTGGATCGGCCGGAAGGTCACCTGCGTGCCGTCGCCCAGCAGGCGCGTCGTGCGCAGCTCGGTGGGGCCGACCACCAGCTTGCCCTCCACGCGCGCGAACTCGGGGTGCAGGTAACGGGCGTCGACCGCCTCCTTCAGCAGCCGCGCCCGGTAGTCGGGGTGGGCGATCGCGATGAGCGCGATGGCCCGCTCCTCCACGCTCTTGCCGTGCAGGTAGGCGACCCCGTACTCGGTCACCACGTAGTGCACGTCGCCGCGCGTGGTCACGACGCCGGCGCCGTCCGACAGGCGCGTCACGATGCGCGAGATCTCGCCGCCCCTGGCGGTCGAGGGAAGGGCGATGATGGCCTTGCCGTCGGGGGCGTGGGCGGCGCCGCGGTTGAAGTCGACCTGGCCGCCGATGCCCGAGTAGAAGGCGCCGGCGAGCGAGTCGGCGCCCACCTGCCCGGTCAGGTCGACCTCGAGGGCGGTGTTGATGGCCACCGGCCGGTTCTGCCGCCCGATGACGAAGGGGTCGTTGACGTAATCGGTGGGGTGGAAGGCGAAGGTGTCGTTGTTGTCGACGAAGTCGTACAGGCGGCGTGAGCCGACGCAGAAGGTGGTGACCACCTTGCCGCGGTCCACCGACTTGCGGCGGCCGGTCACCACGCCCGACTCGATGAGGTCGATCACCGAGTCGCTGACCATCTCCGTGTGGATGCCCAGGTCACGCTTGTCCTTCAGGTGCGACACGACCGCCTGCGGGATCTTGCCGATCCCGAACTCGACGGTGGAACCGTCGTCCACCAGGCTGGCGACGAAGCTGCCGATGCGGTCGGTCGCCTCGTTCTGCGGCGGGTTCTCGTACTCGACGAGCTCCTCCTCGACGGGGACCAGCACGTCGATGTCGTGCACGTGGATCATCGCGTTGCCCAGGGTGCGGGGCATGCGCGGGTTGACCTGCGCGATGACCAGCGAGGCGTTCTGCGCGGCGGACTTGACGATGTCGACGGAGATGCCCAGGCTGCAATAGCCGTTGGCGTCCGGCGGGGTGACGTGGATGAGGGCCGCGTCGAGCGGCAGGCGGCCGCTGCTGAACAGCCGCGGGATGTCGGAGAGGAAGATCGGCGTGTACGCCCCGATGCCCTGCTGGATGAGGTCGCGCACGTTCTCGCCGATGAAGAAGCTGTTGATCCGGAACGTCGCCGACATCTCCTTGGTGGCGTAGGGGGCGTCACCGAAGGTCAGCAGGTGGACGATCTCCACGTCGGCGAGGTCGGCGGACCGACCGACGAGGGCGCGCACCAGGCGCAGCGGTTGCCCGCAGCCGGTGCCGATGAACACCCGATCGCCGGGCCGGATGCGCCCGACGGCCTTCTCGGGCGTCTCGATCTGGTCGGCGTAGGTCTCCTGCCACTCGGGGTCGACCCAGTTCAGTCGCATCGCAGCCATGCCTCAAGCCTCGGGTTCCTGGAGCGTGATGCGGGCGTCGGCGGCGATCGACTCGCTGCCCACCGTGCCCACGATGAAGGGGTTGATGTCCATCTCGACGATCTGCGGGAAGTCCGTGACGAGCTGGCTGATGCGCTGCAGGGCCTCGGCGATGGCGTCGAGGTCGACCGACGCCTGCCCGCGGACGCCCTTGAGCAGGGCGAACGACTTGGTCGAGCGCAGCATCTGCAGCGACTCCTCCTTGGTGATCGGCGCGATGTGGAAGGTCACGTCCTTCATCACCTCCACGAAGATGCCGCCGAGGCCGAACATGAGCATCGGGCCGAACTGCGGGTCGCGCGTCATGCCCAGGATGATCTCGCGGCCGCGCCCCACCATCCCTTCGAGGTAGACGCCCTCGATGCGCGCCGTCGGCACGCGCTGCGGGATGCGCATCATCATGAGGTCGAAGGCGTCGCGCACGGCGTCGGGCGAGCCGAGGCCCAACTTCACGCCTCCGAGGTCCGACTTGTGGATGACGTCGGGCGAGGCGATCTTCATCGCGACCGGGTAGCCGATGCGCTCGGACACGTCCACGGCCTCGTCGGCGGTCATCGCCAGCTGGCCGGCCGGCACGTTGAAGTCGTACGCGTCGAGGATCGCCTTCGCCTGCGCCTCGCCCACCTGCAGCTGGCCGGTCTTGAGGTGGCGCCGGATGATGCGCTCCACCCGGCGCCGGTTGACCCCGAAGCGGGTGATGACCCGCGGTGGCCGGTCGAGCCACTTGGCGTAGTCGACCATCGCCCGCAGGGCCGCGACGGCCCGCTCGGGCGAGGTGTAGTCGGGCAGGTTGGCGGCGGCGAGCTCCGCGCGCCCCGGCATGACGTCGGCGCCGCCCATGAACGAGGCCAGGACGGGTTTCTCGCCGCGGCTCGCCGCCGCGATCGCCCGCGCCGTCTCGGCCGCTCGGGTCATCGCTTGCGGGGTGAGGATGACGATGATCGCGTCGATGTCGGGGTCGTCCTGCGCGGCGTCGACCGCCATGACGTAGCGCTCCGGGTCCGCGTCCCCGAGCACGTCGATCGGGTTGCCGACGCTGGCGGCCGCCGGCAGCTTGGAGGCCAGCGCCGTCGCCGCCCCGCCGCCCAGCGGGCTGACCTTCATCCCGGCGTTCTCGACGGCGTCCGCCGCCATGATGCCCGGGCCGCCGGCGTTGGTGATGATCGCGACGCGGTTGCCCTTGGGCAGCGGCTGCATCGCGAACGCCGTGGCGTAGTCGAACATCGACTCGAAGGTGTCCGCGCGGATGACCCCCGAGCGCACGAAGGCCGCGCCGTAGGCGACGTCGGCGCCGGCCAGGCTGCCCGTGTGGGACGAGGCGGCCTTGACGCCGGCGGTCGTCGTGCCCGCCTTGAACACGATCACCGGCTTCCTGGTGGTCGCCTGCTGCGCGGCGCGGATGAAGTCGTCGCCCGAGGCGATGCTCTCGAGGTAGCCGACGATGACCTTCGTCTGCTCGTCCGTCGCCAGCGCCGTCAGGAAGTCGGTCTCGTCCAACTGCGCCTTGTTGCCCATGCTGATGAGCTTGCCGAGACCGAGGTGGCGGCCGGCCGCGAGGTCGAGGATCGCCGTGAGTAGCGCGCCCGACTGCGAGATCACGGAGATGCCCCCCGCCTGCGGCATGTGGCTGGCGAAGGAGGCGTTCATCGCGTGGTCGGTGTTGATCACGCCGAGGCAATTGGGACCGACGAGCTTGACGCCGCGCGCGGTGCACAGGCGCTCGATCTCGCGCTCCATCTCGGCGCCCTCCTCGTCGACCTCCTTGAAGCCGGCGGTGATGACGACGATCGCCTTGGCGCCGGCGTGGATGGCGTCCTCGACGGCGGCGCGGACCATCTTGGTGGGCACGGCGATCACGCCGAGTTCGATCGGCTTGCCGTACGCCTTCAGGTTGGGGAAGCAGGGCAGGCCGAGGATCTCGTCCGCGGTCGGGTTGACCGGCACGATCGTGCCGGCGAACCCGGCCTTCGTGAGGTTGGCGACGACCTCGTAACCGACCTTGCCCGGCGTGCGGGACGCGCCGAAGACGGCGACGGATGCGGGGTAGAGCAGGGAGCTGAGCATGGGGTGGAGCCTCCATGCCGCCCCGCCCGGGGCGGCGGGGCCATCGTACCCGAAGGCGGCCGGGCCGCGGGCGGACCGCCGGGCGGTGGGACCGCGGGCCCGTGCCAGCGGTCACGGGCCCGCGACGGACGCGTGACGCCGGCGTGGCCCCCGGGGGCGTGGGCGCGACCGGCGCGCCGGTGGCGCGCGGTATCCTGGCCGGACCGGGCCGGACCGCGGTGCGATCGCAGGGGTGGCGGGCGGCGCCGGAAACGACGGCACTCGAGGCCGCGCGCGGGCTCGCGGCGCCCGAGGAAGGCGGCGGCGCGCATGAAGGCGTTCATCTTCACGGACCAACTCGACGAGGGCGGGTACCCGCCCGCCTGCCCGTTCGACACGCGGCGCGCGGGCTTGACGTACCGCACGGTCGACACCATGGGGCTGATGCACGGCGGCGACCGCAGGCTGGTGGCGCCGCGCAAGCTCTCGCGGGCGGAGCTCGAACGCTTCCACGACCCCGGCTACCTCGATGCCCTGCACCGTGGCGGGAAGGGCGAGCACGACCTGCAGGCGCTGTCGATGGGCCTGGGGACCCCCGACTGCCCCATCTTCCCGGACATGCTCGACTACGTCAGCCTGGCCGCCGGCGGCTCGGTCACGGCGGCGGAGCTCATCCTGGCCGGCGAGGCGGACCTCGCCTTCAACCCGTCGGGCGGCTTTCACCACGCGCATTCCGCGCGGGCGTCCGGCTTCTGCTACGTCAACGACGTCGTCCTCGCCTGCGACACGCTCGCCAGGGCCGGCAAGCGGGTGGCGTTCCTCGACGTCGACGCCCACCACGGCGACGGCGTCCAAGACGCCTTCTACGACCGCAGCGACGTCATGACGGTGTCGCTGCACGAGAGCGGCAAGACGCTCTTCCCGGGCACCGGCTTCGAGGAGGAGATCGGTCATGGGGACGGGCGCGGCTACAGCGTCAACTTCCCTTTGCCGGTCGGCACCTACGACGAGGCGTGGGTGCGGGTCTTCGAGGAGGGGGCGCTACCCATCGTGCGCGCCTTCGACCCCGACGTCATCGTCGTCGAGATCGGCATGGACGCGCTGGCGGGCGATCCGCTCGCGCACCTGCACCTCAGCAACAACGCCTACGCGGACGTGCTCGAGCGCGTGCGCGCGCTCGGCAAGCCGATCCTGGCGACCGGCGGTGGCGGCTACCACGTCGACAACACCGTGCGCGGCTGGGCCCTCGCCTGGAGCGTCCTGTGCGGCGACCAGGAGCACCACGACGCGATGAGCTTCGGCATGGGCGGCGTCCTGCTGGAGACCACCGAGTGGACCGGCGGCCTGCGCGACCGCACGCTGCTGTCGGACGCCGGTCGTCGCAGCAGGGTCGACATCGAGATCGACGCCATGCTGCGGCGGGTGCGCTCGCTGCTGTTCGCGCACCACGGGCTCGACGCCGGCGAAGACTGAGGTTCCGTTGCCGCGGGTGCCTGCGCCCTGGCCCCACGACGCCCCCGGGCTCGAGGCGCTGCCGCGGCGGCTGTCGACGATGGCGCCGGCGCCGCGTGCGTGTGCGCGAGGGGCTAGAACCGCCGCGACCAGGTGCTCGGCCAGCGCTCGATGACGACCTTGGTCTCGGTGAAGAACTCGACCGCGTGGCGCCCCTGACCGTGCAGGTCGCCGAAGAAGGAGTCGCCCCAGCCGCTGAAGGGGAAGTAGGCCATCGGCGCGGCGATGCCGAGGTTGATGCCGACGTTGCCGGCCCTCACCTGGTGGCGGACGGCGCGCGCCGCGGCGCCCGAGGTCGTGAACACGCAGGCCTGGTTGCCGAAGGCGCGGTCGTTGGCGAGGGCGATGGCGTCTTCGAGCGTGTCGGCGTGCAGCATCGTGAGCACCGGCCCGAAGATCTCCGTGTGTGCGAACGTGCCTCGGGGGTCGACGTCGGCCACGACGGTCGGGTGGAGGAAGTAGCCGTCGGCGAAGCCGTCGACGGTGGCGTCACGGCCGTCGGCCAGCAGGCGCCCGCCCTCGCGGACGCCCGCGTCGACCAGGCCACGGATGCGCTCGCGGCTGGCCTCGCTGATCACCGGGCCCATCTGCACACCGTCGTCGAGCCCGAAGCCGACGCGGCGGGTGTGGGCGTCCTCGACGATGCGCTCGCTGAACGCGTCGCGCGCCTCGCCGACCGTGATCACCACGGAGGTCGCCAGGCAGCGCTGGCCGGCGCAGCCGAAGGCGCTGTCGGCCAGGATGCGCGTGCTCATGTCCATGTCGGCATCCGGGAGCACGATGGCCGGGTTCTTGGCGCCGCCCTGGCACTGGGCGCGCTTGCCGTTGGCGGTGGCGCGGGCGTAGACGTACTTCGCGACCGGGGTGCTGCCGACGAAGGAGATCGCGCGCACCTGCGGGTGGTCGAGGAGCGCGTCGACGGTGGCCTTGCTGCCGTTGACCAGGCTGACGACACCGTCGGGGAAGCCGGCCTCCTGGCAGAGCCGCATGAGGTGTTGGGTCGTCATCGGCACGCGCTCGGAGGGCTTGAGGACGAAGCAGTTGCCGGCCGCCAGGGCGTACGGCATGAACCACAGCGGGATCATGCCGGGGAAGTTGAAGGGGGAGATCCCGGCGACGACGCCGAGCGGCTGGCGGAACAGGTGCTCGTCGATGCCGCGCGCGACGTCCTCGTTGTTGTAGCCCTGCATGAGGCTCGGCATGCCGCTGGCGACCTCGACGTTCTCGATGCCGCGGCGCAGCTCGCCTTCGGACTCCGCGTAGGTCTTGCCGCACTCGAGGGTGACGGTGCGGGACAGCTCGACGAGGTCGCGCTCCATCAGCGCCTTGAGGCGGAAGAGCGGCTGGATGCGGTCGCCGACCGGGGTGTCGCGCCAGCCGGGGAAGGCCGCGGCGGCGGCGCGCACCGCCAGGTCGACCTCGGCGGCGGGCGACAGCGGCACCCACGCGAGCGTCTCCGCGGTGGCGGGGTTGGTGACGGGGGCGCGATCGGCACCGTCGGGGCGGCGCCATGCGCCGCCGACGAGGTTGAGGAGCTCTGGCGTGGCCATGCGGTCAGGGTAGCGCGCCGGGCGACGGCGCGGCGCGCTACCGAGGCGCACCTCGGGGACCGCGGGCGCGCGTGCCGCCCGACGGCACGCGCGCAGCCTCACAGCACGTAGCGGCTGAGGTCCTCGTCCTCGATGAGGTCGCCGAGCTTGCGCTCCACGTAGACCTCGTCGATGCGCACCGCACCGAGGCCGGTCCCGAACGCGACGTCCTCGAGCACCGTCTCTAGGATCGTGTGCAAGCGGCGCGCGCCGATGTCCTCGATCTCGCGGTTCACGCGCTCGGCGGCGCGCGCGAGTGCCTCGACGCCGCCCTCGGTGAACTCGATGTGGGTCCCGTCGACCGCCAGGAGCGCCTGGTACTGCTTCGTGAGCGCGTGCTCCGGCTGGGTCAGGATGCGCTGCAGGTCGCCGGCCGTCAGGTCCTCGAGCTCGACGCGCACCGGGAAGCGGCCCTGCAGCTCGGGGATGAGGTCCGACGGCTTGGCCACCGTGAAGGCCCCGGCGGCGATGAACAGCACGTGGTCGGTGGACACCGGCCCCCAGCGGGTCTGGACGGTCGTGCCCTCGACGATCGGCAGCAGGTCGCGCTGCACGCCCTCGCCCGACACGTCGGGGCCCTGCACGTGGCCGCCGCCGGCGATCTTGTCGAGCTCGTCGAGGAAGACGATGCCGGCGTTCTCGGCGCGCCACACCGCCTCGCGCTGCACCTCGTCGTGGTCGATGAGCCGGTCGGCCTCCTCGCCGGCGAGCACCCGGCGCGCCTCGCTCACGCTCAGCTTGCGCCGGGCGCGCCGCTTGGGCATGAACTGCGAGAAGGCGTCCTGCAGCTGCTGGCCCATCTGCTCCATGCCGGGCAGGCCCATCATCGGCGAGGTCGTGGCCTCCTCGACCTCGATCTCGACCACGCGCTCCTCGAGCTTGCCGGCCTCGAGCAGCGTCCGCATCGACGCGCGGCCCTCCTCGCTGCCGCCGGGCAGCAGCGCCTCGAGCAGGCGCACCTCGGCCGCCCGCCTGGCCTGCTCCGCGACGCCGGCCTTGCGCTCCTCCTCGACCATCGTGACGGCGGCACCGACCAGGTCGCGCACGATCGAGTCGACGTCGCGCCCGACGTAGCCCACCTCGGTGAACTTGGTGGCCTCCACCTTGAGGAAGGGCGCCCGCGCGAGCTTGGCGAGGCGGCGCGCGATCTCGGTCTTGCCGACGCCGGTGGCGCCGATCATCAGGATGTTCTTGGGGCTGACCTCGGCCTGCAGCGCCTCGGGCAGGCGCCGGCGACGCAGGTGGTTGCGCAGCGCGACCGCGACGGCGCGCTTGGCCTTGTGCTGGCCGATGATGTGGCGGTCGAGCGCCTCGACCACCTCGAGCGGCGTCATGTCGAAGGCGGCCAGGCCCTTGGCGTCGCTCACGGGTTCGCCTCCGCTTCGTCGCTCCCGGCGTCGTTCTCGGCGTCGTCCGCCGCGCCGCCCTCGGCGTTGTCGGGCCCGCCGAGCGTCAGGACGGTGGCGGTGCCGCTGGTGTAGAGGTCGATCTCGGCGGCAATGAGCAGCGCCGTGCGGGCGATGGTGGCGGCGTCGAGGTCGCTGTGGCGCAGCAGCGCCAGCGCCGCCGCCTGCGCGTACGGGCCGCCGGAGCCGACGGCGGCGACCGGGTCGTCGGGGCGCACGACGTCGCCGGAGCCCGACAGCGTCAGGATCTGCTCCTCGTCGGCGACGATGAGCATCGCCTCCAGGTGGCGCAGCATGCGGTCGGTGCGCCACTCCTTGACGGTCTCGATGGCGGCCCGGAGCAGGTGGCCCTTGTGGGTCTCCAGGTAGCTCTCGAACTTCTCGATCAGCGTGAAGGCGTCGGAGACGGCGCCGGCGAAGCCGGCGATGGCGGCGCCGTCCGCCAGCGTGCGGACCTTGACGGCGCCGCGCTTGACGATCGTGTCGCCGAGGGTGACCTGGCCGTCGCCGGCCAGGGCGGTCACGCCGTCGCGGTGGACGGCGACGATGGTGGTGCCGTGCATTCGGTGGCTCACGGCGCCAGCCTATCAACGGCTCCGCGGCGGCCGGGTCGCGCGCGGCGCCACGGTGTCGCCCAGGCTGCGATGATGGGGCGATGAACGGCTGCGCACTGGAGCGGCGGTCCATGCTGCCCGCCCCGCAACCGTGACGCACGACCAGGCGATCCTGCTCGCCGTCCTGGTCGCCACGGTCGCGTTGTTCCTGTGGGGACGCTGGCGCCACGACGTGGTGGCCCTGCTCGCCCTGCTCGCCTGCGTCGCGGCCGGGCTGGTCCCGGCGCCGGAAGCGTTCGCGGGATTCGGCCACCCCGCCGTCGTGACGGTCGCCTGCGTGCTGGTCATGAGCCACGGCCTGCGGGCGAGCGGCGCCGTCGACGCGCTCACGCGGCGGCTCATGCCGAGCACGGCCGGCTCGCTGCTCGGCGTCGCCGCGCTCACCGGGCTGGGTGCGGCGCTGTCCGCGTTCATGAACAACGTCGGCGCGCTGGCGCTGCTCATGCCCGTGGCCGTCCACCTCGCCCGCAAGCACGACCTGCCGCCCGGGCGGGTGCTCATGCCGCTCGCGTTCGGCACCATCCTCGGCGGCATGACCACGTTGATCGGCACGCCGCCGAACCTCATCGTCGCCGGCTTCCGAGCGGAGACCGGCGCCGCCGGCTTCGGCATGTTCGACTTCACGCCGGTGGGCGCGGCGGTGGCGCTGGCGGGGCTCGCCTTCATCGGGACCGTCGGCTGGCGGCTGGTGCCGGTGCGGCGCGGCGCCGTCGAGGAGGCCTTCGACACGGGGCGCTACCTCACCGAGGTGCACGTCGACGCGGACAGCCGGGTCGTGGGCATGCGGCTGGACGAGATCGACGGCGAGATCGACGAGGACGACGCCCAGGTGGTGGGCTTGGTCAGGCAAGACACGCGTCTCACCCCGCCGAACCCTGGCCGCGTGGTGCGCGAGGGTGACGTCCTGGTGCTCGAGGCCGAGCCGGAGGCGCTGGGCTCCGTGCTGTCGACCCTCGGCCTGCGGCTCGAGGAGGCGGAGGAGGCGGACCACGGCGGCGAGGACGGTGGCGAGGACGGCGGCGAGGGCGCCGGCGAGAACGCCCACGAAGAGGGCGACGGCGAGAACGACGGCGCCGAGGACACCGGCGACGAGGGTGCCGAGGAGGGCGACGGCGACGAACGCGACGTCGCCCTCCAGGAGTTCGTCGTCATGCCGCAGGCGCTGCTGATCGGGCGCTCCGCGACCGACCTCCAGCTCCGCACCCGCCGCGGCATCAACCTGCTGGCGATCTCGCGTCAGGGCCAGCGCTCGATCCGCCGGCTGCGCGCGGCGCGCCTGCGCGGCGGCGACGTCATCCTGCTGCAGGGGACGCGCCAGGCGCTCGCGGGCTTCGCCCTCGAGTTCGGGGTGGCGCCGCTGGCCGAGCGCGACATCGTGGTCCCCGACACGCGGCGCGCGTGGCTGGCCGGCATCGGCATGCTGCTCGCCGTCGCCGTGGCGGCCCTGGGGCTGGCGCCGGCCGCGATCGCCTTCGCCGCCGGCGTGGTGGCCTTCATGCTGTTGCGGGTGGTGCCGCCCCGCGACGTCTACCGGGCGATCGACTGGCCGGTGGTCGTGCTGCTGGCCGCCCTGCTGCCGGTGGCCGGCGCGATGGCGACCACGGGCACCGCCGACCTGCTCGCCGTTCTCCTGCTCGAGGGCGTCGCCCAGGGCCGTCCGGTGGTGACGGTGGCGCTCCTGCTCGTCGTCACCATGACGCTGTCGGATTTCATGAACAACGCCGCCACCGCCGCGGTGATGTGCCCCATCGCCATTGGCGCTGCCGCGCAGCTCGGCGCCAACCCCGACACGTTCCTGATGGCCGTGGCGGTCGGCGGTTCGTGCGCCTTCCTGACGCCGATCGGGCACCAGAACAACACGCTGATCCTCGGTCCGGGCGGGTTCCGCTTCGGCGACTACTGGCGCCTCGGGCTCCCGCTGGAGCTGATCGTGGTCGCCGTGGGGGTACCGATGCTGCTGTGGGTGTGGCCACTGTGAGAAGGCGCCGGCCCGCGCCTGGGATCGTGCTGGGGACGTGGTCGCGTGCCGGGCCGGCGGCCGCCTCCGCCGCATCGCGGCGCCGGTTGGCCACCTAGGCGGGCCGACCTGGTTAGCATGTCGCCATGCCTTTCGAGTTCGGTGGGGGTTGGATCGAGGTCGTCGCGGGACCGATGTTCAGCGGCAAGTCCGAGGAGCTCATCCGGCGCGTCACCCGCGCCATGATCGCGCGGCAGCCGGTGCAGGTGTTCAAGCCGCTCATCGACGACCGCTACGACGTGGTCGCCGTCGCTTCGCATGGTGGGCGCACCCTCCGTGCCGAGGCGGTTGCCGATGCCGACGACCTGCGGGTGCGCATCGATCCCATCACCCGGGTGGTGGCGATCGACGAGGCGCAGTTCTTCGGCGACGGCCTGGTCGACTTGGTGGTCGAGCTCGCCGATCGGGGCCGACGCGTCATCGTGGCCGGCCTCGACCTCGATTTCCGTGGCGTGCCCTTCGGCCCCATGCCGGCCCTGCTGGCCGAGGCCGAGGTCGTCGAGAAGTTGACCGCCATCTGCCGCTGCGGCAAGGCCGCCACGCGCACCCAGCGGCTCATCGGGGGCCAACCGGCGCACGAGGACGACCCCGTCATCCTCGTCGGCGCCGCCGAGGCCTACGAGCCCCGCTGCCGCGCCTGCCACGTCGTGGTCCGCGGGGCGCGCAGCACGCCGCTGTTCACGCAGGTCGCGGCGGGGGACAACGCGCCGAGCTGATCCGTGCGTCCGGCCTGGCGCCCCGACGAGGCGCCGGCGACCACGCCCGCGCCCTGGGTGGCTTCCTCGGGTGTCGCGCTCGGATCCACCCGCGTCGCGCGTCGGCGAGGAGGTCGAAGATGACCACGGAACCCCACCGGTTCGCCCACGTGCCTCCACCGCGCGGTGGCGGTTACGGCCGCTGGATCGTCGGCTGCGGCGTCACGACGCTCGTGTTCCTCGTCGTCGTGGGGGGCGCCGCCTGGTGGTTCGTCGGCCGGCCCGTCGTGGAAGCGTTCCAGGCGATCCAGCGAATCGAGAGCCTGGGCTCGCTGCAGGACAGGGTCGCCGATCGTCGCCCGTATGCCGTCCCGGCAGACGGCCTGCTCCGGGCCGAGCAGGTCGAGCGCTTCGTCGCGGTCCAGGGCCACATGGAGCGTGAGTTGACCGGGCGCATCGAGCGCTTGGAGCGGCTGATGGACGACTTCGATCGGCGGCGGCCCGACGGTCTCGAGATCGTGCTGCTGGCCGAGGCCTACGCCGAGATGCTGCGGCTCCTGGTCGAGGTGCTCGAGGCCCAGGCGTCCGCACTCGACGCGGAGGGCTTCACGGCCGAGGAGTACGCCTGGGTCCGCCGGGAGGTGTTGCGCGCGGCGGGGTACGGCGGTTTCGAGGAAGACGTCGACGGCTTCGTCGGCGCCCTCACGGGCGATGCCGCTGCGATGATCGGCCCGCGGCCGGTGGCCACGCCCGTGCCAGAGGCGAACCTGGCGCTCGTCGAGCGCTACCGCGAGGTCCTCGAGGAGACGGCGGCCCTCGCCCTCCTGGGGCTGTGAGGGGCCGTCCCTGCCAGCTGCCGAACCCAACGCGCCTCGCCCACCGGGAGGCCCATCAGGCCGCCCGCGGGCGGGTACCTCCCGCCCCCCGTGCTCAGGGCTGCAGCCGCTGCCCGTCGCGCGGGAAGGCCCGCGCGAAGCGGACGTTGGCGATGCCCAGCAGCAGCGCGGTGAGGCGTTCGGCGCCGATGGCGAAGCCGCCGTGCGGCGGCATGCCGTGGCGGAACACCTGCAGGTAGCTGGCGAAGCCCTCGGGGTCGAGGCCACGCTGAGCGAGGCCGCGCTCCAGCATGGCCACCTCGTGCGCGCGCTGGCCGCCCGAGGTGATCTCGGTGCCGCGGAAGATGAGGTCGAGGCCGCGTGTGAGGCCGTCGCCGCCGGCGTAGGCGTAGAACGGCCGGGCGGCCTCGGGGTAGTCGGTGACGAACACGAAGTCGGCGCCGTGCTCCTCGAGCGCCCAGCGCCCGAGCAGGCGCTCCGCCTCGGGGTCGAGGTCCTTGCCGCCGCTGGCGTGGCCGTAGCGCTCGCGCACGAGCTCGCGGGCCTCGAGCAGCGGGATGCGCGGGAAGTCGACGTCGAGCCGCGGCAGTTCGGCACCGAGGTCGCGCAGCTCGCGGGCGCAGCGCTCGCCGACGCCGGTCAGCATCGCCTTGAGCAGCGCCTCCTGCAGGTCCATCACGTCGCCGTCGTCCGCGATGAAGCCGAACTCGACGTCGAGCGACAGGTACTCGGCCAGGTGCCGCACGGTGTGCGAGGGCTCGGCACGGTACACGGGCGCGACCTCGTACACCCGCTCGAAGACGCCGACCATGATCTGCTTGTAGAGCTGCGGCGACTGCGCCAGGTAGGCGCGCTGCCCGTAGTAGTCGACCTCGAACTGGTGGGCCCCGCCCTCGGCGCCGGCGGCGACGAGCTTGGGGGTGCTGATCTCGGTGAAGCCGAGCCCGTCGAGGAAGCCGCGGAAGCCGCGCAGCAGCTCGGCCTGCACCTTGAGCACGGCGCGGTCGCGCGGCGCGCGCACGGTGACGTGGCGGTACTCGAGCAGCGTCTCGGGGTGGGCCTGGTGGTCGATCTTGGCCATCTCGACCGGCGGCGGCGTGGTGGCGAGCGTGACCACCCGCAGCGCGCTGGCGCGCACCTCGACCCCACCGGGCGCCTTGGCGTGGGCGACGACGGTCCCGTCGACCTCGACGCTCGACTCGTGCAGCGGCGGGTCGATTCCCTCGAGCACGCACTGCGCCACGCCGCTGCGGTCGCGCAGGTCGAGGAAGGCGAGGCCGCCGAGGTCCCGGCGGTGGTGGACCCAGCCGCGCAGGCGCACGGCCTGGCCGACCCGCTCGGGCAGGTCCGCGACGAGGGTGCGGCCCGCGTCGAGGTCGAGACCGTTCGCGGGCATGCCGGTCTTCGCAGGCGTTCGTCCTGACGAATTCGCTTCCATGCTGCCTCCCGGTCGATCGGCCCGGCCGGCTCCCCAACGTGCGACCCCCCGAGGGGGGCCTCGGGGGGTCGCGTGGGTCCACGTCGACGTGTTACGCCCCGAGCGCCCTCGCGTCGCGATTGTCGTCCTGACGGCGGGTGGTGGACGGGGTCATGGGCCGGACGGTACCGCGCGTGCGCGACGGCGTCAACCCGTCGCGTGCGCGACGGCGTCAACCCGTCGCGTGCGCGACGGCGTCAACCCGTCGCGTGCGCGATGGCGTCGACCCGTCGCGTGCGCGATGGCGTCGACCCGTCGCGTGCCCACGGGGTCAGGCGCCCGCGACCTCGACCCACCGGATCCCGTGGCCACCCAGGGCGAGGTCGCCGGTCGGCACGGGTGCGCCCGTGAGCAGGTCGCGCGCCCCGGTGGGCCAGCGGCGCCCGAGCATGGCGGCGCCGTCGACGGCCGCGCCGGCGGCGCCCAGGTTCTGCAGCGCGAGCACCTCGGCACCCGGCGCCCCCCGGACGGTGGCGGCGACCGCCGGCGGCGCCTCGGGCCAGCGCGCGGGGGCCTGCGGGTGGAAGGCCGGGTGGGCCGCGCGGGCGCGCAGCAGCCGGCGCATGCCGTCCAGTACCCGCCGGCGCCGGTGGCCAGGAGCGGCGAGCTCCGCCTGGAGCGTCGCCAGCTCGAAGCGCCCGCGGTTGATCGAGCGCGCCCGGCCGGTCGCGGCGAGCGCCGCGAGGTCGTTGCGCGAGCCGAGCAGCGAGTGGACGTAGACGCCGGGGACGCCCGGCAGCGCCAGCATGAGCGCGTGGGCGACCAGCAGGCGGCGGACGCCGTCGGCCTCCGGCGCGCCGGGGTCGGCCAGGGCGTCGAACAGGCTGACGTTGAGCTCGTAGGGGCTCTCGCCGCCTCCGACGTCGCTCTTGACGCTCACCAGGCCGCCGCGTGCGCGGACGCGTTCGGCCAGGGCCGCGACCGCCGACCGCGCGAGGATGCCCTCCACCGGTCGCACGCCGATGCCGTCGTGGGAGGCGAGGAAGTTGAAGAAGGTCGCCTCGTCGCTCGGGTTCGCGAGCCCGCGGGCCCAGTCGCGCAGGACGCGGGCGTCGCCGGTCGCGATCGCGTGCAGCGTCAGCGGCGGCAGCGCGAAGTTGTAGACCATCTGCGCCTCGTCGCGGCCGTCGCCGAAGTACGCCACGTTCTCCGCGTGCGGCACGTTCGTCTCGCTGACGATGACCACGCCGGGGGTGCAGGCCTCGAGCGCGGTGCGGAGGAGCTTGATGACCTCGTGCGTCTGCGGCAGGTGCACGCACGAGGTGCCTGGCTCCTTCCACAGGTAGGTGATCGCGTCGAGCCGCAGCAGGCGGGCGCCGCGCTCGACGTAGCTCAGCAGGACGTCGAGCACCGCCGCGAGGAGTTCGGGTCGCCGATAG
>JAHYJQ010000282.1 GCA_019429025.1 Trueperaceae bacterium
GCTGGCGGTGAACAAGAACGAAGCCCGCTATGCAACCGCGGGCACGCCGGCGAAGTTCTGGTCGAAGTGGAGAGAGGACGTAGCGGACGCCGAACTCGCCACATCGCTGGATCGACCGCTGCCGGATTCGGTCAAGGCCTCGCTGGCCGACCTCGCCTTCGCCGACCTCGGCGTGCGCGAGGACATCACGCACTACCTGGTGGGCCGACAGGTGACGGAGCAGGATCGAGCGCTCTACGCACTGTGCCGCCCCGAGCGCCTGCTGGAGATGGCCTGGGCCTTCACCGTTTTCGACGGCGGCGTCCGCAAGATCGCGCGCTACCAGCAGGTGTTCGCCATCCAGGCGGTGGTGCGGAGGGTCCGGCAGACGGACTCCGCGGGCCGCCGGCGGGGCGGCATCGTCTGGCACACCCAGGGTTCGGGCAAGTCCCTGACCATGGTCATGCTGGCCCGCGCCCTCGCCTTGGATCCAGCCATCGGGACCCCGCGCATCGTGCTGGTCACCGACCGTGTAGACCTCGACAAGCAGCTGGGCAACACCTTCGCGGCCTGCGGCCTGTCGCCCGATCGGGCCGAGAGCGGTCGCCACCTGGTGGAGCTGGTCTCCGACGGCAAGGCGCACATCGTCACCACCCTGGTGCACAAGTTCGACAAGGCGTTGGCGTACCGGAGGTTCAGCGATGCGTCGCCCGACATCTTCGTACTCGTGGACGAGACCCAGCGAACCCAGCTTGGCGGCCTCTCGGCGCGCATGCGACAGATGTTCCCGAACGCCTGCTATATCGGCTTCACCGGCACCCCGCTGTTGACCCGCGAGAAGAGCGACATCGCCAAGTTCGGTGGCGTCATCCACACCTATGCCATCGACCAGGCGGTTGCGGACGGCGCCATCGTGCCGCTGCTCTACGAGGGGCGCATGGTCGAGCTGGAGCAGAACCAGGCGGCCATCGACATCTGGTTCGAGCGCCACACCCAAGGGTTGACCGAACGACAGAAGGCCGATCTGAAGAAGAAGTATGCCCGCGCCGAGATGCTGAACAAGGCCGAGCAGGTGATCTACATGCGCTCCTTCGACGTCAGCGAGCACTACCGCCAGAACTGGCAGGGCACCGGCTTCAAGGCGCAGCTGGTGGCGCCGAGCAAGGCGGCCGCGCTGCGCTACAAGGCGTTCCTGGACGAACTGGGTGCGGTCACCAGCGAGGTGATCATCTCGCCCCCGACGAGCGCGAAGGCTTTGACGAGGTTGACGCCGAGGAGTCGACCGATGCGGTGGTGGCCTTCTGGCAGCGCATGATGAAGCGCCACGGGTCGGAGGAGGACTACAACAAGCAAATCGTCAACGCCTTCAAGTTCGGCGACGAGCCCGAGATCCTCATCGTGGTGGACAAGCTGCTCACGGGATTCGACGCGCCGCGCAACACGGTGCTCTACCTGGCGCGCCGACTCAAGGACCACACGCTGCTGCAGGCGATCGCCCGAGTCAACCGCCTGTACGAGGACGAGTCCGGCAGCCGTACGAAGGACTTCGGTTACGTCATCGATTACGTTGGCGTACTAGGGGAGTTGGACCAGGCGCTGACCACGTACAGCGCGCTGGAAGGCTTCGACGAGGCCGACCTCAACGGTGCGCTAGCTTCGCTGCAAGAACAAATCCGGACCCTCCCGCAACGCCATGCCGAACTGTGGGACCTGTTCAAGTCGCTGAAGAACCGCCGGGACGTGGAAGGCTACGAGCAGTTGCTGGCCGACGAGAAGCTGCGCGCGGACTTCTACGAGCGGCTGGCGGCTTACGCCAAGACGCTGGCGATCGCGCTGTCCAGCGAACGCTTCATCATCGACACGCCGGAGCCCAAGCTGCGCGCCTACAAGAGCGACCTGAAGCGCTTCGTCAACCTCAAGACGGCGGTGAAGCTGCGCTACGCGGAGTCCGTTGACTACCGGGACTTCGAGCCACGCATCCAGAAGCTGCTGGACACGCACATCTCGGCCGCCGAGGTGGTGCGGTTGAACGCGCCGGTGAACATCTTCGACGAGGCGGCGTTCCAGGAGGTGGTCGACGAGCAGGTCGCCAGCACCGGGAAGGGCCTGGGTGCCAAGGCCGACATGATCGCCCACGCCACCAAACGCGCGATCCACGAACGCCTCGAACAGGATCCGGCCTTCTACGCGAAGTTCTCGAAGCTCATCCAGAAGGCGATCGACGACTACCGGGCGATGCGGCTCTCCGACCAGGAGTACCTTCGGCGCGCCACGGAGATCAAGGAGGCCGTGGTCGCGCATCGGGACGACGACCTGCCGGCTTCCTTGAGCGACGACGCCGACGCGGCCGCCGTCTTCGGGCTATTGCGGCCCTTCGTGGCGCATCACCTCAACGATGCCGAGCAGGCCAAGGCGACCGCCGCCGAGGCGTCCGTAGCGGTGTGGGGCATCTTCCTTCGCCACCGCAAGGTGGGGTACTGGAGTTGACCCAAGCGGTCGTACTCGCCCCATCCCTCGACGATCATGCCGCCCTCGATGCGCGCCCAGATCATCCCGGGTGTGACGAGGCGTGTGCCGGTAGCGGCGTGGGTCACGCGCGTCGTCGTGCGCACGACGATGGTGTCTCCGAGGCTGAGAGACCCCTCGATGGTGATCTCCCGTCGCTCGGCAGCGACGTCACCGCTCGTTGCCTGCAGAAGGAGTTCCTCGACCGCGCGAGCGCGTGCAGCAACCTCGACACGACGCTTTCGCAGTAGACGCCCCTCCGCAATGCGTATCATCACGCCACAGCGAAACCGCGTGGGCCGCCATCGGCGCCGAGGGCTGCACGGCACCTCCACGAACGCCCGCGTACCGCGGGACCCTACGCGCGAGGAGGATCGCATGTCCCAACCGCTCCACCGTCTCGCCTCGACGATGTCGCCGGCGGCGGCCGCCGCGTCCGGCGTCGCGCGAGCGGGCGCCGCCGCCGCGTCACCCTGACCGTGCGTGTCCTCGTCGTCACGGAGTCCTACCTCCCCTACGTCTCCGGGGTGACCGTCTCGACCGAGACCCTCGCACGGGGGCTCGGGCGGCGGGGTCACGACGTCATGCTCATGGCGCCGCGACCGCGCCACGGCGAGGCGCCGGGCACGGCCGGAGCGGTCGGACCCGAGCCGACCTACGCTTGGCTCCCCTCGTACCAGTGGCCGCGCCCGGTGCCCTCCGGCTACCGCATGCCGTGGCCGATCCCGAGCCGCCGCACGATGGAGTCGGCGCTCGCGTTCCGGCCCGACGTCGTCCATGTCCAGTCGCCGTTCGTCGCGGGGCGTCTTGGCCGGCGCGTGGCGCGGGTCGCCGGTGTGCCACTGGTGCTGACGCACCACACGCGCCTCACCGAGTACCGCCACTACCTGTGGCCAGCGTCGGGGCTGGGGGCGGCCGTCGTCGATGGCTACACCCGCCGTTTCTGGGGGAGCTGCACCGCCGTCGTCGCGCCCTCGACCGACTTCGCGGCGGAGATCGTGGCGAGACTCCGGCGGCGTGGCGCTCCCCTCGTCTGGGCCATCCCCACCGGCATCGACGTCGACGGAATCGCTTCGACCCTGGCCCGCGACCCGCGCCCGGAGCACGGCTGGCCCGCAGACGCGCTCGTGGTCGCGTCGCTCGGCCGCCTCGAGAAGGAGAAGAGCGTCGACACGCTGCTCGAGGCGATGGCGCTCGCCGCGGCGCACGAGGCGAGGCTTCGGATCCTCGTCGTCGGTGGCGGGACGCTCGAGCCCTCCTTGCGCGCCCGCTCGGAGCGCGCGGACTTGGCGGGTCGCGTCGGGTTCGCCGGGCCACTCCGGCGCACGGAAGCGCTCGCCCTCCTCAAGGGGGCCGACCTCTTCGCCTTCGCCTCGCAGACCGAGACGCAGGGGCTGGTGCTCGCCGAGGCGCTCGCCTGCGGCCTGCCCGTCGTCGCCCTCGCCGGGCCCGGGGTGCGCGACACGCTGAGCGACGGCGAGGATGCGGTCATCGTCCCGCATGGGCCCGACATCGACCGTACGACGGCGCTCGGCGACGCGATTGCGGCCCTCGCTGCTGACGACGAGCGCCGCGGCGCGCTCGCAGCCGCGGCGCTCCGCTCCGCCCGCCGGACCGACCTCGACGTCCGCCTCGCGGAGCTCGAGTCGCTCTACGAGCGGTCGCTCACGGTGC
>JAHYJQ010000283.1 GCA_019429025.1 Trueperaceae bacterium
CGGCTGGCCTCGCGCGCCCAGCGGGCGGCCGTCGCGGTCGCGCTGGCGACCGCGTTCCTGCTCGTGTGGGTGAACGCCTCCGTCGGCATCGTCGGCGCCCCCGGCGGACCCAACGTCCTCTACCTGGGCGTGCTCGCGGTGGGGCTGGTCGGCGCCGTGGCGGCGCGGTTCCGCCCGGCACACATGGCGTGGCCGCTGTTCGCGATGGCGCTCGCGCAGTTGCTGGTGCCACTGATCGTGCTGCTTGCCACGGGGCCCCAACGGTTCTCGGCGCCCCCAGGCGCGTGGGGCGTGCTCGCGCTCAACGCCGGGTTCGCGGTGGCGTTCGCGGCGGCGGGCCTGCTCTTCGCGCGTTCCGGAGCAGCGGCCCCGCGCCGGGCCTGACCGGGGAGGAACGCACCGCCGCGCGACGACCGCGTACGCGAGGCGTCCGCGGCCGCGTGCGCCCGCGCCTGCCGCAGCATCCCCGGCGACACGTCCACGCCGATCACCCGCCGGCCGGTCGCGAGCGCCACCGGGATCGCGACGCTCCCGGTCCCCACCGCCAGCTCGACGATCGGCCCGTCGGCCTCGCGCGCCAGGTCGACGTAGCAGGGGACGTCGGCCGTCATGTGCGCCGCCCACGCGTCGTAGCGCTCGGAGAAGGCCTCGTGCCAGCTCATGAGGAGATCATCCTAGGCGACGCGGGAGGGGGATCCACATCCGGCCCGTGCGCGGGTCAACGACCCAGCACGACGTCGATCCCGCTCAGCACCAGCGCGAGATCGCGGTCCGCGAGCCGGCCCACGCGCTCGTCGAGCGCAGCGCGATCCAGTGCGATGATCTGCGAGACGTTGGCGACCGAGTCCTTCGGCAGTCCCGTCGCGGCGGCCGCCAGCAGGACGTTGCCCGGCGCCCTGGCCCAGCGCAAGCTGCTCGTCAGCGGGACGCAGACGATCGTCGCGATACGGCTGCGGTTGAACGCGTCGCACTGGACGACGACCACCGGGCGCCGGTAGCCCGGTTCGGATCCGGCAGGCTCGCCCAGGCCGGACCACCAGACCTCGCCTCGAGCGATCACCACTCGGTTCGCTCGATGACCCGCCGACCGGCCCGCGCGACGAACGCGTCCGCCGCCAGCTCACCCGTGCACAGCTCGTCGAGCACCGCCGTGACATGGTCCGGCTCGTGCCGCGCCACGAACTCGCGTAGGGCCCGGCTGTAGAGCTGGCTCCGCGAGTGCCCGAGCCGCCGCGCGAGGCGCTCGGCGTCTTCGAACACGTCGTCGGGGATGGAGATCGCGGTCTTCATACCGGGAGTATAACCGACGAGTGCGTGGGTTGGCGGCGCGAACCCTGCTCGTGCCGAGGCGAACCCGGCACATGCCGAGGCGAACTCAGGCGTCTTCCGCCAGCTCCCGCGTGAAGTAGCGGTACCCCTCGCCGTCCTCCTCGAAGTCCCGGTACGGCACGAACCCGGCCCTGGCGTAGGCCACCAGCGCGGGCGCGTTCGCCTCCGCCGCGCCCATGCCCACCAGCCGCACGCCCTGTTCTCGCAACCGCGCGCACAGCTGTCGCAGCGCCTCCGGCGCGATGCCGCGGCCGCGCGCGTCGGTCTCGCCGATCAGGACGTCGACGTCGACCAGGTCGCGCGGCAGGTCGGCCAGGCCGGCGTCCTCCAGCTCCTCGCGCGTCGGCACCTGCCAGCACAGCACCCCCACGGGACGGCCCTCCCACACGACGACCGCGACCGTCCCCGGGTCATGGTCGACGATCTCCGTGAGCGCCGTGACCGGGTCGCCCCACCAGCGTCTCGCGTCGGGCTCCTCCAGCCACGCGGCGATGCGCGCGACGTCGTGCTCCGGATCGAGCGGGCGCAGGTCCACGGCCGGTCCCACCGCGGGCGTCGGCGTCGGCGCCGCGAACGCCAGCACGTGCCCGTCGGGATCGAGGCAGTAGCCGACGTCGTCGCCCCAGTCGCGCGGCCGCACCGGCGAGAGCTCGGTCGCCCCCGCCTCCAGCGCGCGCGCCAGGCCATCGCTCGGCGACGCGACCCGCAGGTAGGTCTCCGCCCGCGGCGCGCCCCGTCCCAGCGACGGGTCGGGCAGCGTCGGCAGCAGCCGCCGGATGCCCGCCTCCGGCATCAGCCCCAGCACCGCGCCGCCCGGCAACGCGAACTCGGTCATCCCCGGCGTGTGCAGCCGCGGCGCCACCCCGAGCGCGGCCTCGTAGAACGCGCGGGCGCGCTCCTGGTCGCGGACGTAGAGGATGAAGTGGGGGGCGGTGTTCATGGTCTCGGGTGTGGGCACGGCCTGGCGGCCCTCTGGGGACATCGTAGACGCCCGGTCGCCCGTCACGCGGCTTCGTGGGCACCGAAACGGGCCCCCACGGAGCGGAAGGCGCGTCGAACCCGCCCCGCCGCACCTCGGCGACGACGTGCTATCCTCCGGGCATCCTGATTGCACATTTGTGAGGATCAGATGTTCACACGTCCGCCGGCCCGCGAGACCTCGGAACGCCTCAGGTTCCTCCACACGGTGGCGAGCCTCTACCACCTCGAGGGCAAGACCCAGGCCGACATCGCCGACCTGCTCGGCGTGTCGCGCACACGCGTGCTGCGCGCGCTCCAGGAGGCCCGCCACGTCGGGATCGTCCAGATCAGCGTCGTCGACCCGTCCGGCACCGACGAGTCCCTCGCCCACGAACTGGTCGCGGCCTTCGGCCTCGCGAGCGCCGTGGTGGTGGCCGGCCACCCCGACGACGTCGTGTTCACCCGCCGGCGCGTGGGCGCGGCGGCCGCGCGCTACCTCGCCGACACGCTGCCCGACGCCGCCACGCTCGGACTGGGCTGGGGCCGTACCCTCTACGAGGTCACCCAGGCCCTCGACTCGGATCGCCGCCGGTCGCTGCGCGTGGTGCCGCTGATGGGCGGCCTCGGGCAGGTCGCGCCCAGCTTCCAGGTGCACGACATGGCGCGCGTGGTGAGCGAGCGCCTGGGCGGCAGCTGGACCCCCTTCTACCTGCCCGGCATCGTCGACGACGCCGACACGCACGCCGCCCTGCTCGCCACCGCCGACGCCGCGCCGGTGCGCGCGGCATGGTCGTCGCTCGACGTCGCGCTGTTCGGCATCGGCGACGTCGACCTCAGCCGCGAACTGCAGGTGCTCTTCGCCACCTACCTGAGCGAAGACGTCAAGCACCGCATGCGGCGCAGCGGCGTGGTCGGCGACGTCTGCATGCGCTTCCTGCGCGCGGACGGCACCGCCGTCGACGACGCCCTGCGGCACCTGCTCGCCATCGAACTCGACGACCTGCGCCGCACGCCCCAGAAGGTGGCCGTCGCCTGCGGCGCCGAGAAGGCCTCGGCCATCCTCTCCGCCATCCGCGGGGAGCTGGTCGACACGCTCGTGACCGACGTCTCCGCGGCCCGCGCCTTGCTGCGTGCCGGGGCGGGGCACGGCCCGAAGGAGGAGCGATCGTGAGCAGCGGCACCACCGTCCGCATGAACCGGATCCTGGGCGCCGACGGGCGCGCCGTCGTGGTCGCGATGGACCACGGTCTCCCGGGCATGCACCCGCTCGGCCACCTGCGCGACCCCGGCACTCTGCTGGAGGCGGTCGCGGCCGGCGGGGCCGACGCCGTGCTCACCACCCCCGGCATCGCGAAGCGTTTCGCCGGCAGCTTCGGCCGCCTGGGACTCCTCCTGCGCCTCGACGGCGGCGCCACCTCGATCGGCGACGCGCCGCGCCGTAGCAGCCTGATCGCCTCCGTCGCCGATGCGGCCAGGCTCGGCGCCGACGGCGTGACGGTGATGGGCTTCTGCGGCACCCCCGACGAGGGCGACAGCCTCGAGACGCTCGGGGCCGTCGCCGAGGCGTGCCGCGAGCACGGCCTGGTCCTCATGGCGGAGATGCTGCCGCTGGGGTTCGGCGCGGACCCCACCGTGGAGCAGATCGCGGTGGCCGCGCGCATCGGCGCCGAGATGGGGGCCGACCTGATCAAGACCAAGTACGTCGGCCCGCGCGAGGCCTTCCGGCAGGTGACCGACGGCTGCTTCGCGCCCGTGCTGGTGCTGGGCGGCAGCGCCCGCGACCCGCGGGCGCTGGTCGCCGAGGTCGACGACGCCCTGGCCGCCGGGGCGCGCGGCGTGGCGATCGGGCGCCACGTGTGGC
>JAHYJQ010000284.1 GCA_019429025.1 Trueperaceae bacterium
CTACGAGCGCGACGGCGACGGCGCGTTCCGGCTGCTGGCCGCCGCGCTGCACGAGCCCGCGCTGGCGCCCCTGGCGGAGCGCGGCCGCGCGCTGCACCGCGACTGGTGCGCGCGTGCCTTCGGCACCTGGCTCGGGCGCCTCGACGCGGCCACCCGCGCGCGCCGCCTGGCGCAGCTCGTCGCCGTGTGCGACGTCTACACCTGGAAGCTGCTGCGCCGCGACGCCGGACTGACCCGCGAGGACACCGCGACCGCGCTGCTCGAGCTGCTCGAGCCCCTCCTGGAGGCATCCTGATGGCACGCATCCTGGCCTACGCGTCGCCCGCCCTCGGCCACCTCTTCCCGCTCGCGCCGATCCTGCTCGAGCTCCAGCGCCGGGGCCACGCGGTCGCGCTGCGCACCCTGGCCGCGGGCGTCGACCACATGCGCGAGGCGGGCCTCGACGCCGCGGCGATCGACGAGCGCATCGAAACGATCGCCCTCGACGACTACCGCGCCAAGAGCCCCGCCGGCTCGATCGCGCGTTCGCCCGGCTGTCCGAAGTACACGGCGACGTCGGGCGATCCGAGGTCCCCTTCGCGGCCCAGCTCGCGGGCGATCTCGCGCAGGACCTCGTCGCCCGGCGTGGCGTAGGGGACGGTGGTCGCACCCAGCATGCGGCGGGCCGTGGCGTAATGCGCCTCGAGTTCCGATCGCCAGTCGTCCAGGTGCGCCCAGGAGGGCGCGCGGTAGAACTCGGGGTGCGGCCGGGGCAAGGCGTTGGCGTAACCGAGCGAGCCGCCGCCGACGCCCACGCCGTGGAACACGGTCACGTGGCGCATGAACGACATCTGGAAGATGCCGCGCAGGCCGAAGTGGGGCAGCCACAACCAGCGGCGCAGGTCCCAGTTGGAGCGCGGGAAGTCCTCCGGCGAGAAGCGCCGACCCTTCTCCAGCACGCAGACGCGGTAGCCCTTCTCGGCCAGCCGCAGCGCGGCGACGCTGCCGCCGAAGCCGGAGCCGATGACGACCCAGTCGAAGTCCGCTGCCATTGGGGCAGACGTTACGACGTCGCGGCCTGCGCCGCCAAGCGGGGTCGCTGGTGCAGCGGCACCGCCATCACTACCGGCGGCGCTTACGTAGTTCGCCATTGACGTGGTTGTATTACACCCATATCATGGGTGATATGCAGCCTCACCGTCTCCTCCCCCGACACGCCGAGCCGGCGCTCGCGAACATGCTGGAGACGTTCCCGGTGGTCGTCGTGACCGGCGCGCGCCAGACGGGCAAGAGCACCCTCGTCCGCGAACGCCTGCCTGGCGATCACACGTACCTGACGTTGGACGACGTCCTGTTGCGAGATGAGGCGCGGCGCGATCCCGAGCTGTTCCTGGACCGCGGGGGGCGGTTGATCGTGGACGAGGTTCAGCGGGCGCCGGACCTCCTGCTGGCGATCAAGCGGCGGGTGGACGAGCGCCGCGAGCGCGGCCGCTACGTCCTCACCGGCTCCGCGGACGTCCTGCTGCGGCGTGGCGTCACGGAGAGTCTGGCGGGCAGGGCGGGGTACCTGCGGTTGACCGGCTTGACGCGGCGCGAGCAGTTGGGGCTGGGCCGGGTCGGTCTGTGGAGCGAGCTCCTCGCGACACCGTCGGGGGCTTGGCCCGACCTGCTGCGATCGTCGACACCAGACGCCGAACCATGGGAGGCGTTCGCCCAGCGCGGCGGGTACCCGGTCCCCGCGCATGATCTCGCCACGAGGGAGCAGCGCCAGGCCTGGTTCGCGGGATACGCCGCGACGTACCTCGAACGCGACCTGCGCGCGATGTCGGCGGTGGAGAACCTCGCGGACATGCGGCGCCTGATGACCGCCCTGTGTCTCCGCTCCGGGAGCCTGCTGAACCAGGCGGAGGTGGCGCGCGACCTGGGGCTGCCGCCGTCCACCGTCCAGCGGTTCGTGAACCTGCTGGAGGCGTCCTTTCAGGTCGTGCGGGTGCCCGCCTATGGGGTGAACCGGACTCGCCGGTTGGTGAAGGCGCCGAAGGTCTACTGGTCCGATTCGGGGCTGGCGCTCCACTTGGCCGGCGAGTCCGTGCCACGCGGCGCCCACCTCGAGAACCTGGTGCTCGCCGACCTGCTGGCATGGGCCGGTGTCGATGATCGTAGGCCCTCGATCCTCCACTGGCGCACGGCGGGCGGCGCCGAGGTCGACTTCGTCATCGAGCTGCCCCAGCGTTTGCTGCCGGTCGAGGTGAAGGCCACGCGTCGGCCGACCCATGCGGACGCCCGCCACCTCCGAAGCTTCATGGGCGATCACCCCGCGGCGGTGGCCGGCCTGCTCCTGCACGGCGGCGACGAGCTCACATGGCTCGACCGCGGGGTGCTCGCCGCCCCCTGGTGGCGGGTCTTGTGAGATCGGCACGGCCGCGGTCGTGCGTCCGCCGGCGGCAGCGCCTCGAAACGCGAACCGGCGTCCGGGCTGCGTGCGGCTGATCGACCGGGTCCGACGCCCGCCCGGCGCCGGCATAGGATGTGGCAACGCAACCCGTTTGACCCCGAACGACCAGGGAGGCATCACCCGTGGACGATCTCACGACCCCGACCGGCGTCGAGCGCTACGTCGCCGCCGCGGAGGCCGCCGCCGAGCGGCGCGCCGCCGACCTCGCGGCGATCCGCCGCTGCCGCTTCGACACCATCGCCGTGCACGGCATGTACTCGATGGGCGAGGCGCTCGACTTCAACCAGGGTTCGATCATCGAGCCGATCTACATGAGTAGCTCGCAGGGTTACCGCGACGCCGACGAGATGGAGGCGGCGTTGGCGTACCGGATCCCGACCTGGGGGTACGCCCGCATCGCCAACCCGACCGTCTACTACCTGGAGAACACGTTGGCGTTGCTCGAAGGCTACGGCTTCGACGGCGAGGTGGGCTGCTGCGCGACGTCGTCGGGCATGGCCGCGATCTTCAGCGCCACCGAGCCGTTCCTGGCGATCGACCCCGTGCGCCCTTCCGGGCGCCCGAACTTCGTCGCGACCGCGCAAGTGTACGGCGGCACCTTCCAGCTGTTCGCGGTGCGGCGCATGCAGGAGCGCGGCACCCCGGTCCGCTGGGTGCAGGACCCCACCGACCTGGACGCGTGGGCGTCGCGCATCGACGAGGACACGCGCTTCCTCTACGGCGAGTTGCCGTCGAACCCGGGCCAGGGCTTCTTCGACCTCGAGGCGGTGGCGGCACTGGCGCACGCGCACGGCCTGCCGCTGATCGTCGACAGCACCGTGGCGACGCCGGCGCTGTTGCGGCCTCTGCGGCACGGCGCCGACGTCGTGGTGCAGTCGGTGACGAAGACGATGACGACCTCGGGCTTCGGCATCGCCGGCGCGGTGATCGCCCGCAAGGGCCTCGTCAGCCGCTTCGGCAGCGACGCGCTGCGGGCCGACTTCACGGCGTACCTCAAGGGCCTGCCGAACCGCGACATCGGGCCGAACCTGTCACCGATGAACGCGGCGCTGTCGCTCAACGACCTGCGGACGTTGCGCGGCAAGGTCGACCAGTTCAGCCGCAGCACGATGCAGGTGGCGGCGTTCTTGCGCGCGCATCCGGCGGTCGAGGGGGTCGAGTACCTCGGGCTGCCGGATCACCCGCTGCACGCGTTGGCGTCGCGCTACCTGTTCCTGGTGGACGCCGAGCACGACGCGCAGTACGGGGCTCCCGTCAACCGCTACGGTCATCTGCTGTCGTTCCGGGTGCGGGGCGGCGCGCAGGCCACGCGCGAGGCGTTCGACGCGCTGCAGCGCATCTGGCGCGCGACCGACCTCGGCCGCGTGAAGTCTGTGGCGACGATCCCGGCGATCTCGACGCACTCGCAGCAGGGCGAGGAGGGCCGGGCGTTGGCCGGCATACCCGCCAACCTGATCCGGCTGGCCGTCGGCGGCGAGCACCCGGACGACGTCGTCGCCGATCTCGATCAGGCGCTGGGGGCGATCGGGCGGCCGCGGAGCGCTGCCGTGCCCGTGGGGTTCTCGGTGGGCGGGGCGTCGCGGCGGGGGTGAGGGACCGGCCCGCGCGCTCGTCAGTCGCGCAGGAAGATGAGTGACCCGGCGCGGTTGATCGGGACGTCGAACGTGCCCGCGACGTCGACGGGTCCGAGGCCGGCCTCCGTGACCCGGCCCGTG
>JAHYJQ010000007.1 GCA_019429025.1 Trueperaceae bacterium
CGCCGCGCCCGCGGGCGCCGGCGCCCGCCGCCGCGAGCACGGCGGCGAGCGCGGGCAGCTCCGTCTCGCCCTTGAACCCCGCCAGCCGTCGGTACAGCTCGCCGGCGGCCGCGTGGAAGCCGCCGGGCACGCCCGCGGCCTCGAAGGTGGCCGCGATCTCCTCCATCTCGCCGGCGAAGCGCCACGCCTTGCGGGTGACGCGGCGCGCCCGCTCGGTCCGGGCGTCGCCCGAGCCGGGCTCGTCGAGGTCCCACTGCCGCAGGAGCGCCGCGCGCACGCCGTGGCCCTCGGCGGCGGCGAGCGCCGCGACGAGCAGGGCCGTCGTGCCCTTGGTGACGCTGGCGTACGCCATCTTCAGGGCGGAGGCGGTGCCCAGTTCGGGGCCCAGCACCTCGGTCGCCAGCGGGCCCGCGGCGAAGGCGGCCGCCACGTCCGAAGCCCGCCGGCCGGACAGCACCAGCCGCGTGCCCGGCGTCCACGCCGGGCCACCGATGACGCCGCCGTCGACGACGTCGATGCCCGCCCGCGCCAGCCGCCGCCCGATGGCGACCGCGCGCGCCGGCGCGATCGCGTTGGCGTCGACGAAGAGCCCGCGGAAGCCCGCGTCCGCGACCGCCGCGGCGACGTCCTCCGCGGCGTGCGGCGGGCAGATCGACACCACGACGTCGCTGCGGGCGCACAGCGCGCCCACGCCGCCGGCGTCGGTGAGGCCGTGTTCGGCCGCGCGCTCGCGGGTGGCCGGGCCGCGGCCCTCCGACGCCCACAGCGCCCGGTGCCCGCCGCGCAGCGCGGTGGCGGCGAGCGAGACACCCATCTCGCCCGGGTGGAGGAAGCCGATGGTCATGGGGTCCATGCGCCCATCATCGCCGCTCGGCGCACGGTCGGGAGAGCGCCGTTGGTCCAGACTGGGGCATGACGCCCCCGCCCCCGCGATCGCCCACGGCCCCACCCGCACCCGCGCCCCCGCCCGACGTCCTCGTCATCGGCGCCGGCATCGCCGGCCTGACGGCCGCCCGCGCCCTGTCGCGGGCCGGCCTCGCCGCCCTGGTACTGGAGAAGAGCCGTGGCCTCGGCGGTCGCGCCGCCACCCGCACGGTCCACGGCGCGCGCGTCGACCACGGCGCCCAGTTCTTCACCGCCCGCGACCCCCGCTTCCGGGCGGAGGTCGACGGCTGGCTGCGCGACGGCGTCGCCCGCGTGTGGGCCGACGGCTTCCCCAGCTGGAGCGCGGCGGGTGGCTGGCACGACGCCGAACCCGGCGCGAACCCCCGCTACGCCTGCCCCGACGGCATGAACGCGCTCGGCAAGCGGCTCGCCGAGGGGCTCGCGGTCACGCGAGGTGCGCGAGCGGTCGCCGTGCGCCCCGCCGACGGTGGTTGGGAGGTCGAGCTCGAGGACGGGACGCGGCGGCGGGCGCCCCGCGTCGTGGTCACCGCCCCGGTGCCGCAGGCGCTGGAGCTCGTGCGCGGGGTCGAGTGGCCTGCCGGCATGCGTGACGGCCTCGAGGCCGTCACCTACGCCCCGTGCTTCGCCGTCATGGCGGGGTACCCGGACGCGCCGGCGCCGGCCTGGCCGGGCGTGCGCCTGCCCGACCACCCCGACCTGGCCTGGATCGCCAGCGACGGCGACAAGCGGGACGCCGGCGGCGCCGGCACCGTCCTCGTGCTGCACGCCACGCCGACCTTCACGCGGCGGCGGTTCGACGACCCGCCGGCTGCGAACGTCGCCGACCTGCTGCGCGCAGCTTCCGCCGTCGTCCCCTGGGCGGAGCGCCCCGCGTGGACCGACCACCAGCGCTGGCGCTACGCGCTGGCCGAGGCGCCCCACCCGGAGCGCGCGCTGCAGCCCGCGCCTGGACTCGTGCTGGCTGGCGATGGCTTCGCAGGTGGGGTGGGGGGCCGGATCGAGGGTGCCTACCTCTCGGGCCTGGCCGCGGCATCGCCCCTCACCCACAGCGACTGAGTTCTGTCCAGAACGGTCTCACCGTCGCGGGGCGCTGCGCTCGTGAACCCCGACCAAGCTGTCGGACATTTGCCCCTACCCCCTAGTGGGGTAGGGTGGTCCCCTGACGGCGCGCGCGAAGCCCGCGGCCCGTCATCGCAGCGAACGGCGGCCGGCAGCGGTTTCGATCCGCGCCCGAGGGGGTGAGGCGTCACGTCGCCGGGGACCTGACGAACGACACTACTGCACGTCGCGCGAGGCACACGGTGCCGCGCGGCCCTCTACCGCAAGGAGCCACGCCATGCCCATCCCGACCACCCTTCTCAGAACCGTGACCGCGGTCGCCACGATCCTCGCCCTGCTGATCGGCACGGCCGTCGCCCAGGGCCTCGAACGCGAGGTCACGATCCGCGTCGGCGAGTTCTACTTCCAGGTCGACGGCCAGGAGGCCAACGCGCCCATCGAGCTCGACGCCGTCATGCCCTACCGCGTGACGATCGTCAACGAAGGCAGCATGCTCCATCGGGTCAAGCTCGGCCGCGGCGTCGTCGTGGAGGAGGGCGTCCCCTTCGCGTACCACGAGATCCTGTTCGACGCGGTCCCGCTGCGCATCACCGGCACGACCGCCGAGGGCGCCACCTTCCGGATCGACACCACCTACCTGACGCAGCTCGACCTCGCGCCCGGCGCGTCGATCGAGATCGCCTTCACGCTGCCGAGCACGACGCGCGGCGACTGGGAGATCGGGTGCTTCATCCCGGGCCACTACGAGGCCGGCCACCACGCGGCGCTCGTCGTCCACTGACCCTCGCACCCCCCACAGCATCGGAAAGGACGTAGCTTCATGAAGATCCTGCAACGCGTCTCACTCGCGGTCGCGACCCTCCTACTGGTCGGCGCCGCATCCGCGCAGTCGCCCGACTGGGCCACGGAATGGTCCGATCGGCTGGGCGTCGCCCTCATCGCGGAGTTCGACACCAGCGGTCCCGACGCCTGGGACCGCGAGGCCCACCCGCTCGTCTTCATCACCACCGAGGGCCCCGGCTACTCCGGCCTGCTCAGCGGGCGCACCGCGCCCGGCGTCGCCGTCATCGACGCGGTGACGATGGAGCCCGTCGCCAGTGCGAGCTTCGAGCTCGAGGGCGTCGAGGCGTACTTCGAGCCCCACGGCCTCGGCGTCTCGCCCGACGGCCGCTGGATCTACCTGCCCACCGGCACCAGTCCCGGCTTCGGCGACGTCGGTGGCGGTCGTCTGCTGATCATCGACGCCCATACCCTCAAGCTCCACCGGGTCCTGGCGACGCCGACGAACCCGCACCACGCCAAGTCCTTCACCCACGCCGATGGCCGCGAGCTCGTGCTCGCCTACGGCTTCCGCGAGGGCAACTTCTACGTCTTCGACCCCGCGCAGGACAACCGCATCGTCGGCGGCGTCGAGAACGGCAGCCTCCTCGGCCGCGGCTACCTCGGCTTCGTCGACCCCACCGGGCAGTACCTGCTCATCAGCGTGCGTCCCGCCGCCGGCGTCGACGCCCACGGCTGGGTCAGCGTCGTCGACACGTCCAACTGGCGCGTCCTGCGCAACATCGACACGATCGACCCCGACCCCATCTGGGTGGAGTTCTCGGCGGACGGCAGCCAGGCCTACGTGACCGGCGGGAAGTACAGCATGGTCATCCGCATCGCCATGGACGGCCCCGTGACCGCCTGGACCGTCGACGGCGTGGCCAACGCCGGCGCGATCGGCCCCTACGGCGCGCACCTCAACTGGGACGAGACCCGCCTGTGGACCGTCAGCAAGGGTGAGGCGACCCACAACCGCGGCAACTCCATGGGGCTGCTGAACCCCCAGATCATGCGTCCCCCGCCCTACGCGGCGTGGGCGCCGGGCCCCATCGCCCAGGTCAACACCGACTGCCTGCGCGGCGACCACGGCACCGTGCACCCGAACCCCGAACTCGACCAACTCTGGGTGACCTGCAACGGCTCCTTCGAGATCGTCGTCATCGACATGTTCGACGAGGAAGTCATCGACCGCATCCCCATGCCCAACGGTGGCAGCACCCACTCCGGCGCGTTCGTCGCGTACGGACCCGACGGCGGCCGCGTCCTGTCCGACCAGAACGGCCTCCACGGCACGGCGCGCGAGGCCAAGCTCGAGATCCTCGGCCTGCGTTGACGGCCGGAACGACGGGGAGGGGTTCGCCCCTCCCCGTCCCAACCCACCAGAGAGAACGGGGGAACGATCGCATGAGACGCAGCAACCGCCTCGCGCATCTCGCGCTCGCTTGGGTGCTCACGCTGAGCGCCTTCGCGGGCGCACAGGCCGAGGTGCCCGACGGCTTCGATCCCGAACTGTGGCGCGAGGGCTACCGGGTGTTCACCGAGATCGGCGGCATGGGTTGCGCCGGTTGCCACGGCCGCTACGGCGCCAACGAGCTCGGCGTCGGGCCCGTCATCCGCGGCGTCGACGCCGTTCGCATCGAGGGCGCCGTCGCCGGCATGCAGGCGATGGTCTTCCTGCAGGCGTTGATCACCCCAGCCGAGATCGACGCCGTCGCCCACTACCTGGCCTACCTCGGGACGATGGAACCGGCGGTCGTCACCATGCGACGCGGCGAGTTCGAGCCCGCCGAGGTCACGCTGCCGGCCGGTGCACCCGTCCAGCTCATCCTCAACAACCAGGACCGCGGCGATTGCACCTGGTCCGTGACGGCCGAGGGCGTGGATCCCGTGGTCGTCGGCAGCCGGACGATCGGTGCGGTCGACTGGACGACCGCGGCGGCCGGCACGCTGGAGGCCTTCTGCGCCGAGGCGCCGGACGGGCGGCTGACGGTGGTGCTCGAGTGAGGGGCGTCCGGCCGACCGGACGACGGGGCGTGGCGGCACGTTCCCACGTCCTGCGCACCCTCGCGCTCGCCCTCCTCATGGTGACCGTCCAGGTGAGCGCCCAGGCGGAGCCCCCGACCCTTCCGCAGGCGCCGGCGGGCGACGCCTGGTCCGGCGGGCCCGACCTGACGATCCAGGAGGCGATGATGCACTGGACGCGCAGCGGCGATCGCTCGTTCACCGCTGGCGACGGCGCCGCGGTGCACATGTCGGTCGACCTGACGCTGGCGCATCCGAGCTTCTTCCGGGCGGGCGACCGGGAGGTCCCCGCGGACGTGGCCAGCGGCCACGAGGTCGTCTTCCTCCTCACGGAGAACATCCACTACGGCGACCTGCCCGATGCCCCGACCGCCTTCCGCCTGTACGTCGACGACGCGGGCCCCTACGACGCGGCCGAGGTCGAGCTGACGAACGCCGATCCGCATCACCGCACCCATCGCATCGTCTTCCGAGGCGCGGCGACGACGGACGAGAGGGGAGCGCCCATCGTCGATGGGGAGACGGGTAGCCTCGCGCTGTCGGCCATCGGCGGCGAGCGACCGCTCGTGCTCTCGTGGAGCCTCAGCGAGAGTTACCTCGGGGCGCCGCCGCTCAACCTGGCCTCCGCCGAGGTCATCCGCGTGACGGCCACGCCGAACGGCTTCGCGCCGGCGGCCATCGAGCTCGAGGCCGGCCGGCCGACGATCCTCGTCTTCGACAACCCGACCCACCTGGAGCACCACTTCCACGTCGACGACCTGCCCATCGGCGACACGATGCGCTGGCTGGTCGCGGTGGAGGGTCGCGACTTCGGCGACGATGCCCTGCGCGCGGCGGCGCAGTTCGACAGCCACATCTGCGACAGCGAGTACGGCTACTGCCCGACGGGCGCCTGGGTGCACCTGCACGCCAACCCTGGCGGGGAGGACGCGATCGCCTTCGTACCGCAGGTCGCCGGCACCTACCGGGTGTCCTGTCCGATTCACCCGAACATGACCGCGGAGGTGGTCGTCCACCCTGCCGGCCACGGACACTGAGCGCCCGCGCCGCCGCGCTCATGGGCGAGGCGACCGACAGAACGACGGCGGCGGCCCGGGCGACGCGTGCGCCCGGGCCGCCGGTCGCTGCGGGATCAGTTGGCCTGGGCCTTCTGCCGGCGAAGCTCCTGGATGAGAAGGCGGGTGATGCCCGTCTTGCAGTCGGCGCAGGTGGGGCCCGTGCCCAGGATGGGCGCGACGTCCTCGAAGCTGGTCGCGCCGTGGTCGCGGATGGCGCGCCGCACGCGGTCCGAGTCGAGCCGGTGCTGCTCGCAGATGTCGTACGTGGGGACCTCGCGCAGGTGCCAGCGCCCGGGATCGGCCACGTGCTCCGCGTAGCGCGCGTCCCAGAACGCCCGCTCGAACTCGACCATGGCGAGCTCGAAGCGACCCATGTCGGCCGCGAGCGTCACGCCCTCGGCCGCCAGCCGCTCCTCCTCGACGATGAAGGGCAGCTCGAACGTGAGCACCATCTCGGCCGCCTCGCGGATGAGCGGGTCGAGCGTGTCCAGCTGGCCGCGCAGCCGCTCGAGCGACGCGGCGGTCCACGGCGCCTCGGGGTCGTCGATCGCGAGGGCCGGCATCAGGACGTCCTTGGCGTCGCGGACCTCCTCGATGACCGCCTCGATGAACTTGCGCTGGGTCCGCAGCATCAGCAGATCCGGGGCAGCTGCTCTTCGATCGGCATCTCGAGCACGCGGCGCGTGCCGTACGCCGTCTCGACCAGGGCGACGCCCTCCGGCTTGCGCACGATGTCGCCGATGATGGCGGCCTCGCGCCCGAACGGGTGGGCCTTCATCGCGCCGAGCGCGGCCTCGGCCTCGTCGGGCGGCACGATCATCATGACCTTGCCCTCGTTGGCGGCCAGTAGCGGGTCGATGCCGAGCATCTCGCTGTACTGCTCGACGACGTCGTGGATGGGCACCGCGACGTCGAAGACCCGCAGGCCGAAGGCCTGGCGCAGCACGACCTCGTTGGCGACGGCCGCCAGGCCGCCGCGGGTGACGTCGCGCATGAAGCGCACGTTGGGCGCGACCTGCATGACCTGCTCGATGAGGCCGTTGAGCGGCGCGACGTCGGACTCGAGCTCGACCGCCAGGTCGAGCCCCTCGCGACGCGACATGACGGCGATGCCGTGGTCGCCGAGGGTGCCGTTGACGAGCACCTTGTCGCCGGGGCGGACGTAGCCGACGCCCAACCGGACGTCGTCGGGCAGGAAGCCGATGCCGGTGGTGTTGATGAACACGCCGTCGCCGTGGCCGCGCTCGAGCACCTTGGTGTCGCCCGCGACGATCGCCACGCCCGCCTCGTCGGCGGTGGCCTTCATCGAGCGCACCACGCGCTCGAGCTCGGCCATGTCGTAGCCCTCCTCGAGCAGGAAGGCGGCGGTCATGTAGGCGGGCTTGGCGCCCATGACGGCGAGGTCGTTGATCGTGCCGGCGACCGCCAGGCGGCCGATGTCGCCGCCCGGGAAGAAGGCGGGCTTGACGGTGTGCGAGTCGGTCGCGAAGGCGATGCGGCCGCCGAGGTTCGCGACGATGGCGGCGTCGGTCAGCTCGCGCAGCGGCTCGTTGGCGAAGACCGAGACGAACAGCTCCTCGATGAGCTCGAGGGTGAGCTTGCCGCCGGAGCCGTGGCTGAGGCGGACCGAGTCGTAGCGGGTCACGAGCCTCGTCCGCTCCGCGGACGCCGCTCGTGCCTCGGCCCCAGCAGAACGCTCCGCGTTCTGCACGTCACTGGCGTTCTCGCTGGTCATGTCAGGCCGCCTCCACCGTCAGGCGCTCCTTGTGCATGCCGTACGTGTACCAGGCGCGGCAGGTGCCCTCGTGGCTCACCATGCAGGGGCCGTACGGGCTGTCGGGCGTGCACAGCTTGCCGAACACGCCGCACTCGTCGGGGCGAATCTGGCCGAGGGTCACCTCGGCGCAGCGGCAGCCCTTGGGGTGCTCGGCGCCGCGCAGGGCGACCTCGTCGAGCGTCCCGGCGAAGCGGCGGGCGGCGCTGTGCTGGGCGTAGGCCTCGCGCAGCTTGTAACCGGAGGCGGGGATCTCGGCGATGCCGCGCCAGCGGATGGGTGCGAGCTCGAAGACCTCGTCGAGCTCCTGCTTGGCCTTCTCGTTGCCGTCGTACTTGACGAGGCGGTTGTAGGGGTTGGCGATCGTCGCCTCGCCGTCGCGGATCTGCTCGAGCAGCGAGACGACCGACGCCATGACGTCGACCGGCTCGAAGCCGCCGGAGGCGCAGGCGATGCCGCGCTCGGCGAGGTGCTCGTAGACGCGCAGGCCGGTGATCGTCACCGCGTGACCGGGGAGCATGAAGCCCTCGATGTCGAAGCCGTCGAGCTCGGGCAGCAGGCTGGTGGCCGGCGGCGTGTAGTAGTTGGCCTCGATGACGGTGAGGTTGTCGGGCGCGCCGCGCTTGAGCATGGCGGCGACGGCGACGACGGTGGTTTCGAAGCCGACGGAGAAGAACACGACCTGCTTGTCGGGGTTCGCCTCGGCGATGCGCTTGCACTCGAACACGCTGTACACGGCGCGCACGTCGCCGCCGCGGGCGCGGGCGTCGAGCAGGCTCATGCGCACGTCGCCGCGCCGCTCGCCCTCGAGCGGGATGCTGCCGGGGACCGCCAGCATGTCGCCGAACGAGCAGAGGATGACGCCCGGCGTCAGCGACAGCTGGATCGCCAGGTTGATGTACTCGTTGTCGCAGACGCACACGGGGCAGCCGGGGCCGGCGAGCACGGTCACGCCCTCCGGCAGCAGGTCACGCAGGGCGTAGCGGCCGATCTCGTGCTCGTGGGTGCCGCAGATGTGCATGAGCTTGACGGGCCGGCCGATCTCGGCCGCGACCTCGGCGATGCGCCCGCTGAGCTGGGCGACGAGTTCGGGGTCCTTGTAGGTGTCCGGCCGGAAGGCGCCCGGCGCGCCGCCGCCCTCAGCCACGGACGGGTTCCAGGTACTTCTCGATGAGCTCGAGGTTCGCGCGCGCGTCCTCGGGCGCGATCTTGTCGATGGCGAAGCCCGCGTGCACCACGACCCAGTCGCCGGCCTTCAGGTCGTCGATCAGGCCGATGAAGCAATGCTGCGTGGCGCCGCCCAGGCGGATCAGGCAGCGGTCCTGGTCGAGCACGTCGACCACTTCGTGGGGAATGCCTAGGCACATATGATCTCATCCTCCCGGCAGGGTCACGGCCATGGCGAGCTGGCCGAGCGAGATGCCGCCATCGTTCGTCGGCACGGCCTCGTTGTGCCAGTGCCCGATGTCCTGTGCGCCGAGCATATCCGCGGCGCGCTCGAGCAGCAGGCGGTTCTGGAAGACGCCGCCCGAGAGGACGACGCGGTCGTAGGGGTGGGTGGCGCGCAGCTCGACGGCCGCCTCGAACACGCCCTGAGCCAGCGCCTCGTGGAAGCGGCGGGCGACGAGCGGGCGCGGGGCGCCGGCCTCCACGTCGGCCATGACGGCCGCGAGAAGGGGCGCATGGTCCCAGGTGGCCCCGTCGAACGGCCAGGGGTAGGGCTCGGCCGCGGGAACCCGCCACGCGAGCGTCTCGAGGCCGATCGCCGCCTGCCCCTCGAAGCTCATCGTGTGGTGGAAGCCCAGCAGCGCGGCGACGGTGTCGAACAGGCGGCCGACGCTGGTGGTGGCGGGCGCGTTCACGCCCGTCGCGACCAGCCGGCGCGCGACCTTCACGCGGGCGGGCGGGAAGCCGAAGGGCGGCGCGAGCAGCCGGTCGAGGGCGTCGTCGCCGAGCGCGGCCAACCAGCCGACCGCGGCCTGCACGGGCGTGCGGGCGGCGGCGTCGCCGCCGGGCAGGGCGGCGGGCCGCAGGTGGGCGACGCGCCGCAGGCCGCCCTCCAGGGCGCCGTGGAAGACCTCGCCGCCCCACACCGTGCCGTCGTCGCCGAGGCCGGCGCCGTCGAAGGCGAAGCCGAGCACCGGCGTGTCCCAGGCACCCCGCTCCGCGAGCACGCTGGCGACGTGGGCCGCGTGGTGCTGCACCGCGACGCGCTCGCCGCCGAGCTGCTCGGCGAAGCGGCTGCTGGGGTAGGCGGGGTGCAGGTCGTGCACCAGCCGCACGCGCCGCGGGTCGACGCGGTACATGGCGCACAGGTCGTGGACGGTCTCCTGGAAGGCCGTGAACGACTCGAGGTCGCCGAGGTCACCCAGGTGCTGGCTGACGTACGCGGCGCCGCCGACCGCCAGCGCGACGCTGCTCTTGAGCTCGGCGCCCAGGGCCAGCAGCGGCCGGTCGAAGCGCTCGTCGCGCAGCAGCGGCGCGGGGGCGTAGCCGCGGGCGCGGCGCCCGACCGCGGCGGCGCCCGCGACGACCTGCGCGACGCTGTCGTCCACGCGCCGGGCGATCGGCCGCTCGCCGATGAGGAATGCGTCGGCCAGGGCCGCGAGGCGCTCGAGCGCCTCGTCGTCGCGGTAGGCGATCGGCTCCGAGGAGCGGTTGGCGCTGGTCATCACCAGCAGGTCGGGCGCGCCGCCGTCGAACAGCAGGTGCTGCACCGGCGTGTAGGGGAGCATGACGCCGAGGTAGGCGTTGTCGGGCGCGAGGTCGTCGGGCAGCGGCGCCTCGTCCCCGAGCGCGAGCGGCCCCTTGGGCGCCAGCACGATCGGCCTCGCGCTCGACGCCAGCAGCGCCCGCGCCTCGTCGTCCAGCTCGACGACGCCGTCGAGCGACTCGAGGTCGCGCGCCATGATGGCGAACGGCTTCTCCTTGCGGTACTTGCGCTCGCGCAGCGCGCGCACCGCGCCCGGGTGGCGCGCGTCGCAGGCGAGGTGGTAGCCGCCGAGGCCCTTGACCGCGACGATGCGCCCAGCCCGCAGGTCGGCGACGGTGGCGGCGAGCGCCGCGTCGTCCCACACGCCCTCGGCCGCCGCCAAGTGGGCCGCGGGGTCCACGCCGATCGCCGCGCCGGCGCCCGGCGACGCCAGGTGACGCAGCCGCGGCCCGCAGCGCGGGCAGGCGGTCGGCTGGGCGTGGAAGCGACGGTCGAGCGGGTCGTGGTACTCGCGGGCGCAGTCCTCGCACATGGCGAAGCCGCGCATGGTGGTGAGCGGGCGGTCGTAGGGGAGCGCCTCGATGATGGAGTAGCGCGGCCCGCAGTTGGTGCAGTTGATGAACGGGTACCCGAACCGGCGATCGCCCGGGTCGCGCATCTCGCGCAGGCAGTCGTCGCACACCGGCAGGTCGGGCGAGATCGCGGTCGTGACGTCGCTGGCGTCCTCGCTCGGGACGATGACGAAGCCCGTGGCCGCGGGCGTCGGCTCCGGGCCGGGGTCGAGGAGCGCGACCGCCTCCACGCGCGCCGCGGGCGGCGCCTCGGCGGCGATCGCGGCGGCGAAGCGATCGAGGACCTCGGCGTCGCCGGCCGCCTCGATCGTCACGCCGTGGACGTCGTTGCGCACCCAGCCGGCGAGCGCGTGCTCGCGGGCCAGGCGGTAGATGAAGGGACGGAAGCCGACGCCCTGCACGGTGCCGGTGACGCGCAGGCGCCGCCGTTCGGCAACCACGCCGTCAGCTCGCGTCGGTGGCGGCCGCCGCCATCGCGGATGCCTTGAGCCGCCGGCGCTCGCGCAGGTAGTCGAGCCAGTCGCCGACGCCCTCGCCGGTCCGCGCCGAGAGCTCGAACAAGCGGGCGCCGGGCGCGACCTTGCGGACGGCGTCGAGGGCGCGGCCGCGGTCGAAGCCGACGACCTCGGCGATGTCGATCTTGTTGATCACCACGGCGTCGGCGTCCTTGAAGATGCGCGGGTACTTCAGCGGCTTGTCCTCGCCCTCGGTGACCGACAGCATCGTGACCCGCAGGTCCTCGCCGAGGTCCCAGGCGGCGGGGCACACGAGGTTGCCGACGTTCTCGATGACGAGCACGTCGAGGCCGTCGAGGTCGAGCTGGTCGACGGCCCGGGCGACCATCTCCGCCTCGAGGTGGCAGACGGTACCGGTGACGATCTGCACGGACGGCGCACCGGCGGCGTGGAGCCGCTCGGCGTCGTTGTCGGTCTCCAGGTCGCCGACGACGACGGCGACGGAGAGGCTGCCGTCCAGGTCGCGGACGGTGCGTTCGAGCAGCGCGGTCTTCCCCGAGCCGGGGCTGGAGACGACGTTGAGCACCAGGCTGTGGCGGAACGCCTCGCGGTTGGTCGCGGCGACGCCGTCGTTGTGCACCATGAGCGACTTCTGCACCTGCACCACGCGCGCGCCTGGGGTCGCCGCGGTGCCGTGGGGGCTGACCCTCACGTCGCGGGTGCTGGCGGCCGTGCCGGCCGCCGGCACCCGTTGCGGTTCGGCTGGCGCCGAACCGCGCGCGTCCGTCGCCACCGGTGTGGTCGGTTCGGTCGGTCCGCTCATTCCTCTACCTCGAGGTGGGCGAGCTGGAGCTCGCGCCCCTGGCGCAGGTCGGCGGACGGGGCGTCACAGGAGGGGCACACGGCGATCCCGAAGCGGTTGTCGAGTTCGAACTCGGACTGGCATGTCGCACAGTACGCGATGGCGGGGAGGTACGTCACCTCCAGGCGAGCATGCTCGGCCATCGTGCCGACGCGCGCCCCCTCGAAGGCGAACTCCAGGGCCTCGGGGACGACGCCCGCCAGCGCGCCGATCTCCAGGTGGATCGCAGAGATGCGGCGCGCACCGTCGGCGCGCGCCGCCTTCTCTGCCAGGTCGAGCATGCTCATGACCAGGCTGAACTCATGCATGCGCCAGGACGATCTCCTCGGCGCTGAAGGGCTGGCCGGCGGTCATCTCGGGGCGCACGACGGTGGGCTCGACGCCCAGCCTCTCGAGCTCGCGCAGCGTCGCGGTCGCGAGCGCCTCCATGCGTTCGCGGATGGTGGGGCTGAGCACCACGCCGACCTCGCCGCTGGTGAACTCGAGCGGGTCGACGCCGATCGCCACGATCGTGACGTCGGGCAGGTCGCCGTGGAGGTCCATGGCGGTCAGCAGATCGGGCACCTCCCACTCGTGCGAGGAGAGCTTACCGTAGCCGATCTCGTCGGGCACCTCGCCGCGGCCGAAGCGGTACACCTTGCCGGGCGGGGCGGCGACCGCGTCGATCAGCACCACGTGGTCGTACTCCGCGATCAGGTTGAGGAGCTGCCAGCCGAGGGTGCCGCCGTCGACGACGTCGATGCCCTCGGGCCAGGCGTACTTGCGCCGCAGGTAGTGCACGAGGTGCACGCCCGCGCCCTCGTCGCCGTAGTACACGTTGCCGACGCCGAGCACCAGGAGCGGGCGCGCGCTCATCACTTCGCCTTGCCCTTCTCGAGCTCTTCCTCGGTCACGTGTTTGGTCTCGACATCGTCCGCCTTGAAGCCGGAGACGATGCCCTCGATGAGGAGGTTGCCCGTTCGGATGCTGTTCCACACGGCCATGTAGATGTGCGCCGCGGTGAACAGGACGAAGAACCACATCACGAAGCGGTGCACGCTGCGGACGTTGGCGAGGCCGCCCATCCACACCTCGATCGGCCGCAGCAGGTCGGCGCCGAAGCTGACCAGACCGCCCGACACGTAGGGCGAGGCGAGGATGATGCCCGTGACGCTGATGATCAGCAGCGAGGCGTAGAGCGCGGTGTAGGTGAGGAACTGCAGCGGCCCGTAGTTGCTGTAGGTGAAGTGCGGGTGGTCGCGCCGCAGGAGCAGGTAGAAGGCGAGCTGGTCGCGCCAGGCCTTCCAGTTGAACATGATGGGGGCCATCCGCAGTTCGGCGCCGATGCCGAGCTTGCCGTCCTTGGTGACGAACAGGAACTGGTAGATGCGCGCCAGGGTGAAGGCGAGCAGGAGCCAGCCGGCGGCGACGTGCCAGCCGCGGACCTGGGCCATGACGAAGCCCTCGGCCGTCTCCGGGTACAGCACGCGCGCGAGGAACGGGTTGCCGATGTAGGTGCCCGAGAGCACGAGCCAGATCAGCAGGGCGTTGCGGATCCAGTGCGCGGCGCGGATGTAGCGCCCGAAGACGTACACCACCAGCGCCGGGCGGCCTGGCTTCTGCACCACGACCGCAGCGGGTCTTGCTCCAACCGCGCGGGTCGCCACGGTCACACCTCCACTTCGAAGCGGGCGATCTCCTCCCCGTTGCGGTTGAGCACGTGCACCGCGCAGGCGAGGCAGGGGTCGAACGAGTGGATCGTGCGGATGACCTCGAGCGGCGACTCGGGATCGGCCATCGGCTGGCCGACCAGGGCGGCCTCGTACGGGCCGCGCGCCCCGCGGGCGTCCTTGGGCCCCGCGTTCCAGGTCGAGGGGACGATCGCCTGGTAGTTCTCGACGGCTCCATTGCGCACCACGAGCCAGTGGCTGAGGCTGCCGCGGGGCGCCTCGCCCATGCTGTAGCCCTCGCCGTCCTTGGCCTCGTAGCGGTTGAAGAAGCGGTCGTCGCCGCCCTTGACGTTGTTGATGAGGCCGCCGAGCAGGGTCGGGACGTAGTCGCCGACGATCTTCGTCTCGAGGGCGCGGGCCGCGGTGCGGCCGACGGTCGAGTAGAAGAACTCGAAGGGCACGCCGAGCTTGGCGACGTAGTCGTCCATGACCGCGCGCACCTCGGGCTTGCCGGCGGCGTAGGCGACGATCAGGCGCGCCAGCGGGCCGACCTCCATCGGGTTGCCGTCGTAGCGCGGGGACTTCACCCAGCTGTAGCCGCCCGCGGTCTTGAGCGTGCCGTCCGGGTTGAAGCCCTCGTAGGCGGGGTTGGTCTGGCCGCGCAGCGGGTGCAGCGAGGTCTGGCCGCCGGCGTACGTGTACCAGGAGTGCGCGACCTCCTCGCCGATCTTCATGGCGTCGACGGGGTGCACGGTCGAGAGGTCACGGCCGAGGACGACGCCGCGCGGCAGCAGATAGCTGCGGTTGTCCCACGGCTGCTCGGACAGCGAGAGGCCGCCGAAGCTCAGGTAGTTGGGGACGCCGCCGCCCTGGCCTGCCAGGGCCTCCTGGCGGTAGACGCTGCCGATCATCTCGATGTCGGGCAGGTACGCGCGCTGGACGAAGTCCATCGACTTCTGCATCAGGAACTGGTACTGCGCGATGCGGTGCGCGTCGAGGCCGTCGCGGGCCGAGGTGATGCCGCCGACGATCAGGCTCTGGGGGTGCGGGTTCTTGCCGCCGAAGATGGCGGTGGCCTGGGCGCTGAGGCGCTGGACCGACAGGTTGTCGAGGTAGTGCGACGCCAGGATCAGGTTCTGCTCGGGGCTGAGCAGGTACTTGGGGTGGCCCCAGTAGCCGCCGGCGAAGGGACCGAGCTGGCCGCTCTGGACGAACGCGAGCAGCTTGGCGGCGACGGCGCTGTAGTGGCTGACGGAGGCGTTGAAGGGGTTCGGGTGCCAGCGGTGCGCCTCTTCGGTGGCAGCCGCGGGATCGGCGCTCAGGGCGCTGACGACGTCGAACCAGTCCATCGCGTGCAGCTGGTAGAAGTGCGTGCTGTGGTCGTTGACCGTCTGCGCGGCCCAGATCAGGCTGCGCAGCGAGCGCGCGTTCGGCGGGATGGTCGCGCCGTAGACGTTCTCCGTCGCCTCGACCCCGCGCTCGAAGTGGTGGAAGGTGCAGACGCCGCAGATGCGCTGGGCGAACATCCCCACGTCGCGCGGGTCGCGCCCCTTCATGATCGTCTCGAAGCCGCGGAAGGCCGTGCTGCTCGAGTTCGCCTCGAACACGTCGCCGGCGTCGTCGACCTCGATCTCGATGCGCAGGTGCCCCTCGATACGCGTGATGGGGTCAATCACATGTTTCGCCACGGCTCACTGCTCCTTCTTGGCTTCGGGCTTCTTGGCGGCCCGCTGCTCGGTCGCGCTCTTGACGAGGGTCGCGCCGGCGTGGGCGGCGATCCCGACGGCCGCGGCGCCCAGGGCGACCGCACCGATGGTGTCGGCATCCGCGTCGATCCCGAAGACGGGGAAGCGCCGGCCGGCCAGGGGCACCTCGAACGGCGTGAGGGTGTCCCAGAACCCGGGTTCGCTGCAGCCGATGCAGCCGTGGCCGGACATGATCGGCCAGGAGGCGCCGTCGTTGTAACGCACGACGCCGCAGTTGTTGTGGGCCATCGGGCCCTTGCAGCCGACCTTGAAGAGGCACAGGCCACGCTTGAGGCCCTCGATGTCGCTCCAGCCCTCGACGAACTGGCCGGCGTCGAAGTGACCGCGGCGCTCGCACTTGTCGTGGATGCGGTCACCGTAGGCCCACAGCGGGCGGCCGAAGGCGTCGAGCGAGGGGAGCCGGCCGAACAGCGCGTACTCGAGGATCGTGCCGACGACGTTGGTGCTCGACACGGGGCAGGCCGGCAGGTTGACGACCGGCTTGTTGATGCGCTGGGTGTTGAGGAAGTCGGCGATGCCGACGGCGGCCGTCGGGTTCGGACGCGCGGCGGGGATGCCGCCGTAGGCCGCGCAGGCGCCGGCCGCGATGACGGCGGCGGCGTTCTCGGCGACGTGCTTGACGATCTCGATGCCGGTGTGGCCGGCGGGGCCGATCGTCAGGTAGCTGCCGTCGTCGGCCATCGGGACCGAACCCTCGAAGACGGCGATGTAGGCGCCACGGTACTGCTCGATCGCGGCCTCCAGCTGGTCCTCGGCCGCCTGGCCGGAGGGCGCCATGAGCACCTCGGAATACTCGAGGCTGATGAGGTCGAGCAGCAGCTCGTCGATGCCGGGGTTGCTATTGCGGATGAGCGCCATGGTGTTGCCGGTGCACGACTGCAGCTCCTGCCAGATGACCGGCAGGCGGGTCGCGAGCTCGGCCGCACGCGCGACGCGCAGGTCGAACATCGACGGCAGCGCCATCGTGGCGGTCATGACCGCCGTCATCTTGAGGAACTCGCGACGGGTGATCCCCCTGCGGCGGAGCTGGTCTTCGAGCGTCACGTCCTTCAGCGGCGCCTGCGCGGCCAGCTCGTCCAGGTGCGCGTCGGCCTCCGCCGCGAGGCGCTCGTAGTGCTCGATCGACGCTTTGTCCAGCGTCCGATCGATCGCCTCGGGATCGGCTTGCGTGCGGGCTCGGCTCATGCGGTCCTCCTCGTGCGGTTCGCGCGCGAATCAGCGCGCGGGCGGATCGGCGGGGTCCCGATCCTGGGGGGCGACTCACGACCTGCGGATGGCCTAGTCCTCAATCGAGGTGGCCCGATAGCGAGGGGGAGGCCCCGGCGCCCGCGCGGACGTGATGGCCCCAAGGTAGCAGCCGCGCCGTCGGCCGCGTCGGGGCATCGGTCCTGTCCTCGTGAAAGATGTCCCAATGGGTGGTGGGGAGCATTTCGCGCCGTATCGATGGGCATCGAAGCGTCCTGGCTCACGCCGCGCTGCGCTCCAACTGCCGCAGCTCGAAGGCGGCGACATCGGCCAGCGACCGGTCGCGCAGGAAGTCGATCTGCGCCCGCCGGTGCTCGGTCCAGAACTCATGGGCGGGGCACGCGCGCTCGTCGCTGCACCGGGCGTTGCCCAGCATGCAGCGCTCGTCGAGCAGCGGGTCGTCGAGCGCCTCGGCGATGTCGTAGAGCGTGATCAGCGCCGCTGACCTGGCGAGCGTCACGCCGCCGCCGACGCCGCGGCGGGTGGTCACCAGGCCGCGCCGCGCCAGCGTGTGGACGATCTTGGCGAGGTACGGGTGCGGCAGGCCGGTGGCCTCCGCGATGTCCTTGATCAGCAGCGGCTGGTCGCCCATGGCCGCCACGTGGCCCAGCGCCGTGATCGCGGTACCGGTCGATTGCGTCATCCGCCGACCCCTCTCGGCCCCTCGCCGAACGGGACCCGACCGTCGCCATCGCCATCGCCGAATTGGCGAAAAGACGATGCATTGGTCGTGTTCTGGCGAGTCTAGGCGGGGTGGACGTCGGCTGTCAACGCCTGGAGTCGCGTTCCAGCGCCAGGTCGCCACACGTGAATCTCAGTCCTCGACGTCCACCACCAGGGCGTCCGGCCAGCGCCGCAGCGCTTCGTCGACGAGCGCCGGGCGCACGACGACGAGCGCGACGGCGTAGCGCCGTGCGTCCATCGCCGCCAGCCCCGCGAGGAAACCCTCCCCGCGCACGAACTCGAGCGGACCGAGCTCGTCGACCAGCAGCAGGTCCGTGCCGGGACCCGCGGCCGCGGCGCGCAGGGCCTCGTTGCCCCAGGCGAGCGCGGGCTCCGCGAAGCGCCAGCGCTGGGTGGCGGTCCCCGGCTCGTCGGCGCGGCGCACCTCGGCCAGCCGCCGCCTCTCCCCCGTGCGGAGGTCGACGAGGTCGATGGCGGTCTTGCGGCCGCCCTCGATGACCGCCGGCGACGACACGCCCGCGACCCGCAGGCCGCGCGCACGGGCCGCCTCCGCGACCGCCGCGCACCACAGGCTCTTGCCGGTGCCTCGGGCGCCGGTGACGATGAGACGCTGCGGCCGCTCGGCGCCGGCCGCGAACGCGCGGTCCAGCAGGGCGCCGGGCCGCTCGACGTCGGCGCGCTGCACGGCGATCGTCTCGAGCTCCTCGGGGACCCGGTCGATGCGCCGGGGCAGGATGGCGCGCGGCACGCGGCGGCCCGCGACGACCTTGGTGACGACCTCGGTCGGCATGCCGTAGGCGGCGGTCAGGCGCTCCTCGTCGAGCGTCTCGGCGACGCCCCCCATGGCCAGCGTGCGGCCGTGGCGCAGCAGCAGCACCCGGTCGGCGAACATGAGGGCGCTGTTGGGCGCGTGCGACGCGATGACGACCGCCAGGCCGCGCTGGCGCGCGAGGTCGGAGACGACCTCGAGCACGCGGAACTGGTTGCGCGGGTCGAGGTGGGCGTCGGGCTCGTCCATCAGCAGGACGTCGCAGCGCTGGGCGAGGCCGCGGGCGACCATGACCAGCTGCCGCTCGCCGCCGCTGAGCTCGGTGTAGCGGCGGTCGCGGAAGTCCGTGAGCCCCACCAGCGCGAGCGCGTCGAGCGCGATCGCCTCGTCCTCCGCGCCCGGCGCCTCGAAGGTCCCCAGGTGCGGCGCGCGGCCCATCAGGACCACCTCGAGCACGTCGTAGGCGAACGCGGCCACGTGCAGCTGCGGGATCATGCCGAGGCGTCGCGCGCGGGCGGGGGCGCTCATGGCGTGCACGTCCTCGCCGTCGAGCAGCACCCTGCCGGCCGACGGCCGATGCACCCCCGCCAGGCAACCGAGGAGGCTGCTCTTGCCGCTCCCGTTGTGTCCGAGCAGGAACACGACCTCGCCGGCGTCGACCGTCACCGACACGCCCTCCACCACCGGCTTGCCAGCGACGTAGGCGAACTCGATGCCCGAGGCGTTCAGCCGCGCCACGTCACCACCCCGTCCGGTTGCGGCGCAGCAGCACCACGAGGATCGGCACGCCGATGAGCCCGGTCAGCACCCCGAGCGGGACCTCGGACGGCAACAGCGTCCGGGAGACGGTGTCGATGAGCAGCAGGAAGGTGGCGCCGAGCGCCAGCGACATCGGCACCAGCCGGCGATGGTCGGGGCCGACGACGATGCGCGCGGCGTGCGGCACCACCAGGCCCACCCAGCCGATCACGCCGCCCACCGACACGGCGATGGCGGTCATCAGCGTGGCGACGACGATGAGGCCGAACTTCATGCGCAGCGGCCGCATGCCGAGCGCGGTCGCCTCGGCGTCCCCGAGCGACAGCACGTTCAGGCGCCAGCGCACGAGGAAGAAGAAGGCCGCGCCGACGCCGGTGAGGAGCAGCAGCGCCGGCACGTCGCGCCAGCCGACGCCCGTGAGGCCGCCGAGCAGCCAGAAGGTGATCGCCGGCAGGGCGTCGAGCGGATCGGCGACGTACTTCAGCAGAGAGGTCAGCGAGCCGAACAGCGACCCAACGAGGATGCCCATCAGGGTGAGCACGATCATCGGCGCCGTGCGGTAGAGCCGCGAGCCGAGGAAGGCCAGCGTGACCGCCAGCAGCCCGAAGCCGAAGGCCGCCGCCTGGACCCACGGCGTGCCGCCCCCGAGCAGCAGCGCCAGGGCGGCGCCGAAGCCCGCCCCCGAGGTCACGCCCAGCAGGTTGGCGTCGACCAACGGGTTGGTGAAGATGCCCTGGAAGACGACGCCGGTCACCGCCAACGCGGCGCCGATGAGCAGGGCCGCGAGCACCCGCGGGAGGCGGACCTCGAGCACCAGCAGGCGCGCCACCTCCGGCACGCCGTCGGCCGCGGCGGGAACCGCGGCCGAGAGCAGCGAACGGGCGACGTCGACGACGGGGATCGGGTAGTAGCCGAGACCGAGGGCGACCAGGGCGACGACGAGCGGCGACGCCAGGCCGGCGGCGAGCGCCAGCCTCGCCCAGCGCGGGCCCACCGGCGCCCGGCCGAGGCCGACGGTGGCCCGGGCGGGCTCAGAAGCCAAGCTCACCCCCGAGGCCGGCGCCTGGCTTCAGCGGCTGCACAGGCCAGTGGCCTCCTCGAGGCTGATGTCGTACTGGTAGAAGCGGCGGTAGAAGAAGGCCGTCTCGTCGACGCACGAGAGCCCGACGAGCCCGGGGTGCAGCACCTCGGTGAGCCACACCAGCGCCAGCACGGAGTCGGGCACGGGCGTGTCCCACGGCGCCACGAGCTTCGGCACGCGGTAGACGGTCCCATCGCGCACCGCGGGCACCGTCCGCCAGGTCGCGTCCTCGAGCACGGCCTCGACCGACGCCCGGCCGTACGGCGGCACCAGCACGACCTCGGGCGACCAAACGATCACCTGCTCGACGCCGACGTCGTTCCAGAAGCCGTCGAGCCCGGCCGTGACGCTGGCACCGCCGGCCGCGGAGACGAGGAACGACTGGTACATCTCGCCGGAGGCGACGCGCGTGCGCTCGGTGCCGGTGAAGAGCACCTTCGGCAGCTCGTCGAGGACGGAGGTGAACGCCACCACCTGGGCGACGACCTCCTCGTAGTACGTCGCCCACGCCTCGGCGCGGGCCGCGGCGTCCGGTCCGAACAGGGCGCCGGCGAGGCGCATGGCGCCGATCAACTGCTCCCGCGACTCGCCGTCGAAGACGACGACGGGGACACCGATCGCCTCGACCGACTCGATCCACTCGGAGCGGGCGGAGGCGAAGACGACGTCGGGCGCCAGGGAGGCGATCGCCTCGACGTTGGTCGTCTCCTGCGAGGCGAACGCGACGAGGTCGGGGAAGCGCGGGTCGATGCGGGTCATGGCGGCGATGCCATCGGGGTCGCGCGCGCCGAGGAAGCCGGCGGCGACCACCCGGTCGCCCGCGCCCACGCCGTACGCCAGGTAGGTCGCCAGCGAGTAGGGGCTGGCGAGCCGCTCGACGGGCTGCGCGACCGTCAGCTCGCGCCCGCCCTGGTCGACGACGGTGACGCGGTCGGCGAGGAGCCCGGCCGCGATGAGGGCCCGCTGGCCGGCGGGCGAGGTGGCGAAGCGCTGGAAGGCGCGCGCCTCGGCGTCGTCGGCGAGCAGCGACAGGGTGACGCCGGGCACGACGACCACGCTGTCGAGATCGCGGAGCGCGACCCCTCCGCGCTGCAGCAGCAGCTGCGCGCCGGCCTCGACGGCCTGCGGTCGCGCGCCGGGGTAGGCCTCCGCCAACGCGACGAGGACGCCGTCGAGGTCGGGGGACACCCGCACCTGCGGCGATGCGGCGGCGAACGCGACGAGCAACGAGACGAGCAACGAGACGAGCAACCCACGCGGGTGGGCGGACGGGCGAGTGGACATGCGCGCACCTCCCGGTGACCGCGTCGCCCCGCCCGCGCGAGCGGGACGGCGCGACGCCCAGGACATGCTAGCCGCGGTCGCGGGTGATGGACCAGGGTCGGCGCGACGCCACCCGGCTCGCTGGGCCCCCACGCCGACGATCGGGCCCCGCTCCGCTCGGGCGGCGAGGTCGCCGCCTGCCGCGCCCGGTGGCCGGGTCAGTCCAGCGGGCGGAAGAAGAGCAGCGAGGAGTCCATCGAGGTGGCCAACACCAGCGCGCCGTCCTCGAAGCCGTACGACACGACGATCGCGATCTGCTCCAGGTAGCGCTGCTCGAGCGAACCCGGGCCGCAGAACGCCCGCGTGGTGGCGAACGGCGAGAAGCTCAGGCTCGGGCCGTCGAGTTCGAACCGTCCGATGCCGCGGTTGCAGTCGATCCGCAGCGACACGCTGCCGTCCGCGCCCAGCGTGAGCGTGTAGTCGGCGGGGTCGACGGGCAGCACCTCGCTGTCGTCCATGAACAGGATGCGCTCCAGCGCCCAGCTGGTGCCCAGGAGCGGCGCGTGCGCGACCTGCCCGGGGGCCTCGCCGGAGGGCGCCTCGTCGGCCTTCTCCGCCTCGTCCACCGGCGCCGCGGCCGCGACGGACGTCGCCGGCGGCACCCACGCCGTGCTCGGGTCCTGCAGCTCGACGGTGCGGATGCGGACGCTGCGCGGCCGCCGCAGCGCGACGGCGTCGTCCGTGCGCTCGAGCGTCCCGATCGTGGCGCTCAGCCCGCGCGCGTCGCCCGTCAGCGAGCCGACCGCGACCTCGTCGCCGTCGCAGGTGTAGTTCACGCGTTCCCCGCCGAAGGCGAGCGTCGCGCCCTCGCCGGCGAACGCGCAGCTGCTGCCCGTGACCGTCGTGAAGCGCACGACGCGGGCGTCGACGCTCTCGAGGCGCGCCAGCTCGAAGCCGCCGCCGTCGGCGCGCCGCGCGGTCGACCCGATGCGCCACGACACGTTCGTGTCGCCCAGCACCACGGGCTCGCCGAACAGCCCGCGGGGGCCGGACGGCGCCACCTCGCAGGTCCACGACAGGCGCAGCCCGTCGAACGCCAGCGTCGCCCCCTCGCCGGCGTAACCGCAGACCTCGCCGCTCGGCAGCGTCACCAGCCCGGTCGCCTCGCCGGCGCCCACCCCACGGGACAACGGGGCGCAAGCGGCCGCCGACAGGACCACCACCAGCGCGGCGGCCACACGTGCGTAGAACCTCGTCATGACGCTCCTCCTCATGCGCTCCCCGGGCAGGGCGCGCTCTAAGGCGCATGCTACGCGACGCGTTCGGCGCGAAGCGTGACTCACGACGTCCACTCGTCGCGCAGGAACCCGTAGACCGCCTGATCGACGTACCGCCGCCCGTCGAAGAACGAGCGCCTCAGCACGCCCTCGAAGCGGAAGCCGAGTCGCTGCGGCAGCGCGCGGCTGCGGACGTTCTCGACGTCGGCACGGATGTCGAGCCGCTCGAAGCCGAGGTCGCCGAAGCCCTTGGCCACCACGGCGCGCACGGCGCGGGTCATCAGCCCGTGCCCTTCGGCCTCGCGCGCCAACCAGTAGCCGATCGAGCCGCGCCTGGGCTGGCGCCGGACGGCATGGATGCCGACCATGCCGACGAGCCTCCCGCGCCACCACACGCCGGCCTCGAAGCCGGCCGCCTGGGCGATCGCCGTGAGCGCGCGCCCCTCGATGAAGCCGCGCGTGCCCTCCAGCGTCTGCGAGCCGGCCCACGGGAGCCAGCGCCCCAGCCGCTCGCGGTCGCGCTCGATCAGCGCGTGCAGGGCGTCGGCATCGGGCCGCTCCGGGATGCCGAGCTCCAGCTCGTCGTCGACCCGCAGCGCGAACCGCGGCAGCGGCAGGGGCCGTGGGTCCGCGCCGGCACCGCCGTCGGCCACCCATTCGGAGCGCAAGAGGCCGTAGAACGCCAGGTCGGCGGACTCGTCGTCGACGAGCAGCGCGTGCCGCAGGACGGCCTCGGGCCGGTACCCCAGGCGCCGCACCACCGCCTCGGAGCGGTCGTTGCCGCGCACGGCGCCGATCGCCACGTGGTCGAGGCCGCGGCCCTCGAAGAAGTGCCGGTGCAGCCCGCGCATCGCCCGGGTGACGAGCCCTCGTCCTTCGAAGTCCTGCTGCAGCCAGTAGCCGACCTCGGTGCTGCCGCCGGGGCCATCGAGGGCGTGCAGGCCCAGCGAGCCGACGGGCCGACCGCGCCAGCAGAGGTCGGCCTGCCAGCCGTCACCGCGGCGGAACTGGTCCAGCCCCTGGACGACCATGCGCTCGGCGTCCTCGAGGTTCGTGTCGCGGGCCCAGGTCAGCGTCCCGGCGACGAGGTGGTCGCGCTCGGCGTCGATGCGCTCGTACAGCTCGCGTGCGTGGTGGCGCTCGCGCAGGCGCAGCGCGAGCTCGTCATCGAGCCGCAGCGCGAAGGCATGCGGGGGCGCGGGATCGCCTGCCCAGGCCGGGCCCGCGTCGATCGCGTCATCGCGAACACCGTGGTGCCCGCCTTGGCGCCCGCCGCGACGCGCGGTCATGCCAGCGGCTGCCGGTGCAGCGCCGCGTAGCGCCCGGTGACGTGGTGCTCGAGCTGCCGCTCGATGTCGCCGAGCAGGCCGCTGGCGCCGAAGCGGAACAGGTCGGGCTCCAGCCACCGCCGGCCGAGCTCCTCGCGCATGAGGATCATCCAGGCGAGCGCGTCCTTGGCGGTGCGGATGCCGCCGGCGGGCTTGAACCCGACCGCGTGGCCCGTCCGCTCGGCGTACGCCCGCACGGCGCGGGCCATCGTCAGCGACACCGGCAGCGTGGCGTTGACGGGCTCCTTGCCGGTCGACGTCTTGACGAAGTCGGCGCCGGCCATCATCGCGACCAGGGCAGCGCGTGCCACGGTGCGCAGCGTGCCCAGCTCGCCGGTGCCGAGGATGACCTTGAGGTGTGCCGGGCCGCAGGCCTCGCGGAACGCGCGGAGCTCGTCGTACAGCGCCGGCCAGTCGCCGGCGAGCGCCTGCGCGCGGTGGATGACGACGTCGATCTCCTCGGCGCCCGCGGCCACCGACGCGCGGATCTCGGCGATGCGCGTCTCGACGGGCGTCAGGCCCGCCGGGAAGCCGGTCGAGACCGCCGCCACCGGCACCCCGCTGCCCTCGAGGGCGGCGACCGCCGCCGGCACCAGCGCGTGGTAGACGCACACCGCGCCCGTCGTGAGCGGCACGCCCTGCATCCCGAGCGCGGCCAGCAGGTCGGGACGCACGGGGGCCTTGGCCTTGGCGCACAGCCGCCGGACCCGGGCCGGGGTGTCGTCGCCGGCGAGGGTGGTGAGGTCGATGAGCGTGATGGCCTTGAGCAGCCAGCCGGCCTGCGCGTCGGCCTTGACGCTGCGGCGGGTCGTGAGGGTGGCGGCGCGCCGCTCGGCGGCCGAGCGGTCGACGCGCACCGCGGCGACCCAGTCGAGGTCGAGCGGCATGCCGGGGTTGCGCGGCAGCGGGCCGGCGGGCACGACCGGGTGCGGGGCGACGGGGGCGGGCGCTGGCGTCATGGCGGCGAAGACCTCCGGGAAGCGCAGTCTAGAACGTCGCGGGCGCCCGGGGGGTGACGCCGGCCCGTCCCGCCGACCCGGGCGTATCCTGGGGGCAACCCAATCCAGGAGGCGATCCATGCACCTCGCCCGCTTCCCCCGCCGCCGCTACACGCCCGCCCCCACGCCGCTCGAGCCCATGCCGGCCCTCTCCGCCGCGCTCGGGGGACCCGAGCTGTGGGTCAAGCGCGACGACCTGCTCGGCCTCGCCGCCGGTGGCAACAAGACGCGCAAGCTCGAGTTCCTGGTCGCGGACGCCCTGGCGCAGGGCGCCGACACGCTCATCACCGTCGGCGCGGTGCAGTCGAACCACTGCCGCCTGACGCTGGCGGCCGCCGTCAAGGAGGGCCTGAAGTGCCAGCTGGTGCTGGAGCAGCGGGTCCCCGGCAGCTACCGCGAGGACGCCAGCGGCAACAACTTCCTCTACCAGCTGCTCGGCGTGGAGCGCATCCAGGTGGTCGACGCCGGCACCGACCTGGCGGCCGCGATGCAGGGCCTGGCGGACGAGCTGGCGGCGCAGGGCCGGAAGGCGTACGTCATCCCCGGCGGCGGGTCGAACGCGCTCGGCGCGCTGGGCTACGTCGCCTGCGCCGAGGAGATCATGGACCAGTCGTTCGACATGGGCGTGGCCTTCGACCACATGGTCGCCTCGAGCGGCTCGGGCGGCACCCACGCGGGCCTGCTCGCGGGCCTCCACGGCGTCAGCGCCAACCTGCCGCTGACGGGCGTCAGCGTGCGCGCGGCCAAGGCGCCGCAGGAGGAGAAGATCCACGGCCTGGCGCAGGCCACGGCCGACCTGCTCGGCGTGAGGTCGCCGGTGCCGCGCGACCTGGTCGAGGTGGTCGACGACTACGTCGGCCCCGGCTACTCGCTGCCCACCGCGTCGATGGTCGAGGCGGTGCAGTTGTTCGCGCGCCACGAGGGGATCCTGCTCGACCCGGTGTACACCGGCAAGACCGCCGCGGGCCTGATCGGCATGGTGCGTGGCGGCCGCTTCGCCGCGGACGAGCGCGTGCTCTTCCTGCACACCGGCGGCTCCCCGGCCCTGTACGCCTACCAGGACGTCGTCCTGGGCCGCACGCCGGCATGAGCGCCCGCCGGGTCGTCGGCGTGATCGGCGGCATGGGGCCCGACGCGACCGTCGACTTCTTCGCCAAGCTGGTGGCCGCCACGCGCGCCGGGAGCGACCAGGACCACCTGCGGATCGTCATCGACAACGACCCCGGCGTGCCCGACCGCACGGCCGCGATCGAGGGGCGGGGCGAGAGCCCGGCGCCGCGGCTCTCTGCGATGGCCCGCGGCCTGGTGGCCCAGGGGGCGGAGCTGCTGGTCATGCCCTGCAACAGCGCCCACGCCTTCGCCGACGCCGTCCGCGAGGCCGCCGGTCCGGTGCCGTTCCTCGACCTCATCGAGACGACGGTCGCCGCCACCCGCGAGCGGCTGCCCGGCGGCGTCGCCGTCGGGCTGCTGGCGACCGACGGCGCGCTGGCCGCGCGGCTCTACCAGGACGCCTTCGAGGCCGCCGGCGTGCGCGCGCTGGTGCCGCTGGGCGACGACCAGCGCACGGTGATGGAGGCCATCTACGCGGTGAAACGCGGGGCGGCAGACGACGCCGTGCGTGCCCGCCTGCGGCTGGTCGCCGAGCGGCTGGCGGCGGCCGGCGCCGAGGCGATCGTCGCCGCCTGCACCGAGGTGCCGCTGCTGATGGCCGAGGGCGACGTGCGCCATGACGGCGGCGCGCTGCCCTTCGTCAGCTCGACCGACGAGCTGGTGCGGCGGACGCTGGCGGAGGCGACGGTCGAGGGCTGAAGTCACACGCGCGCCCGTGGCATGCTGGAACGACCGTGAGGGCGGCCGCGTTGGCTCGCCTCCCCACGTCATCGGAGGCCCACCATCGCCCGCAAGATCGATCCCGACGCCCACCACGACGCCTACGAGGGCCCGCGCAAGCGTCGCTCGCGGCGCGCCCCCAGGGGTCGCCAGAACGTCACCCAGCTGATCGGCGACGACGGCCAGGCCGCCCCCGGCACCGCCCTGCGGCGCATGCAGGAGCGCGGCTTCGTCCACGAGATCGTCGGCGAGCTCAAGAGCGGCAAGGAGGCCACGGTCTACCTGGGGCGCTCGCCCCTCGGCGACGTGGCGGTGAAGATCTTCCGCGACGTCGAGGTGCGCAGCTTCAAGAACGACCAGCGCTACCAGGACGGCCGCTGGATCGGCGACGCCCGCCTGGCCAAGGCGATTCGCCACCGCTCCGGGCGCGGCCGCCGGGCGCTGAAGGCCCTGTGGGCCGCGCACGAGTACCTCATCCTGTGGCGCCTGTGGCAAGCCGGCGTCTCCGTCCCGGAACCGCTCGTCGGGCCCGAGTCGTTCGACATCGCCGAGGCCGGCGAGGTCGTGCTCATGCGCTTCGTCGGCACGCCGGAAGAACCGGCGCCGCGCCTGTCCGACGCGGTGCTCGACGCCGACGAGGCGGCCTCCGCCTGCGAGCAGAGCGTCGACCTCATGCGCGCCTGCTGGCGGCTCGGCGTCGTCCACGGCGACCTGTCGGCCTACAACCTGCTGTGGTGGGAGGGCCAGGTCGTCCTCATCGACTTCCCGCAGGCGATGGACCGCGAGCAGCCCGGCGCGCCGGAGCTGCTGGCGCAGGACGCCGCGTCGCTCGCCTTCAGCTTCCGGCGGCTGGGCGTCGCCATCGAGCCCGAGGAGCTTCTGCGGCGGGTGACGGAGGAGGGTTGAGCAACGGTTGCGCGGGCTGGTGCCGGTCCGCACCGGCCGGCGGCGCCAAGGCCCCGGATGTGGTGCGGTGCCGGGCGCTAGAGATCCACCTCGAGCGACTCGAGATCCAGCAGGTCCCTCGGGCGGCCGGCGGCGCGCTTCGAAGCGATCAAGTCATCCTTGCCGATGAAGTGCATCGGCGTGTCGCCGATCATCACCGTCTCCCTGCGCGGCCACGCCGCGGCGAAATCCACCCCCGGAACGTCCATCAAGACGTCCACGCGCATGGGCGGGTTGCCCATCTGGTAGAAGGAACCCTCGGCCGCGAAGTCCTCGGGCGTCAGGCCCGCGAGCGGTGCGCCAAAGGCACGCAACGCCCCGAAGACCGCGGCCGCATTCACGGGGTCGACGGCGATCAACACGTCGAGGTCCTTCGTGAACCTCGGCTCCGCGTACCGCATCACGGCGTAGCTGCCGACGATCAGGTAGCGCACCTCATGCTCGTCGAAAAGCTTCAACAGTTCTCTGAAGTCTGGGCTCGTCAGCATGGCCCTCCTTCAAGAGCAGGTAGTCCTTGATCAACGCGTAGGCGGCTTCGAACACGACCTCCGGGGGCTGCGACCGCCAGAACGCCAGGCTGAAGTCCGGGTCGCGTCCCAGTTTGCCGTAGTTCTCGACGATCGGCACGCCTCATCCTACCTGGGGCTCGACCCGCTCCGACGCATCGGGACCACCGACCCCGAACCCCTCACGTTCGCCGCCGCGGCAGCGACAGCGTCGCCCACGCGGGCCCGCACAGGTGCTTGGCCAGCATGACGATCTGACCCGCGTGGTGCCCGGTGTGGTCGAGGCTGCGCACCAGCGCCCGCGCGACGCTGTGCGGCTCGCCGCGGATCGTGACGACCCGTCCCAGGTCGTCGGGGCGCAGGGCGTCGATCGTGCCGAGCGCGACCGCCCAGCCGGCCTCCCAGGCCGCCATCAGGCCCTCGGGCGTGGCGTCCGCGTCCTCGAACTCGCCGTCGCGGTCGCGCTCGGGCTTCTCCCCGTCGCTGGTGAAGACCTCGGACCAGCGTGACCGCAGGTTGCCGGCCACGTGGCGCAGCAGCACCGAGATGGAGTTGCCGTCGCCGTCGTCGAGCCGCGTCGACCAGCGCTCCGGCGGCAGCTGCGCGAGCGCGCGCTCGACCTGCGCCTTCTGCCGCCGGAAGGCGTCCTGGATCTCGTGCAGCAGCAGCGCGTCGCGTTCGGGTGTCGCGGGGTCCATGGCCCAGCCTACCCGACGCCCGTCAGCGCGCCGGCGTCCCGGCGGCGGGCGACGCGCGGCGCCGGATCGCCAAGACCACGGCGCCCAGCGCCAGCAACGCGACCGCCAGCGTGCTCGGGACGACGGCCGGCCCCGCGAACGCCACCGCCAATCCCACCGCCGGCGCCCCGACGACCGGGCCGAGGTTGCCGGCGGCGAGGATCCACGGCGCGACCCGGTCGGCCCGCTCGCCGAAGTGGCGGTCGATCCACACGACCGCCGTCGGGAACACCGGCGCCAGCCCCAGCCCCACGAGGGCGTAGCCGGCGAGGGCGACCGCGGGGGCGTGCGCCAGGCCTATGCCGACGAACGTCAGCGCCATGCCGCCCAGGATGAGGTCCGCGGGTCGTAGCCGGGCGGCGAAGGCGGCGGCGAGGAAGCGTCCGGCCGTCAGGGCGCCCCAGAACACCGACACCGCGAGCGCCGAGCCGGCGACGCCCAGGGCCTCCGCGAGGTGGGTGGGGGCCCAGGCGGCGGTCGCCACCTCGACGGCGACGTAGAGGAACATCAGCGCGGAGAAGAGCACGACGCCGCCGGCCAGCCGCGAGCCCGCGGGCGAGGGCGATCCCCGCGCGGCGGCGCCCGACCGCCTCGGCGGCAGCCACGGCACCCACGCCGCCATGGCGACGACGACGAGCGCCAACGCCGTCGTGAGCCCGAAGACCAGCGGCGGCACCTGGGCGATGGCGGCGGGGTCGCGCGCGATCGCCAGCCCCATCAACCACCCGATGAGGGCCGGCATGGCGATCGCCCCCACGCCGTAGGCGCCGTTGACGAGGTTGACGGCCGCCGCCCCGGCGGGTGCGAAGGCGCGCGCGAACAGGAAGTTGTAGAGCACCACCGCGACGCCGTACCCGAGCCCGTTCAGGGCAGCGCCGACGAGCACCAGCGACCAGCTGCCCGTGAAGCCGACCCCGGCGCCGCCCAGCCCCAGCAACGCGGCCGAGAGCACCATCGAACGCCGGTAGCCGAGGCGCGCGATGAGCAGGCCGGCCACGAGCACCCCGACGAAGCCGCCGGCGAAGTGGGCGCTGACCGAGGTGCCGACCTCGGCGACGCTGACCCCGTGGCGCGCCTGCAGCGCCGCGAACGACGGCCCGTAGGCCGCCAGCAGCAACCCCAGGTGGAGGAAGACCAGCAGGCCGAGCGCCATGAGCGCGCGCTTGCCGCCCGGCGGGGCGACCGACGGCGAGCCGCCCGGCGCGCCCGACGGCTCGGCAGGGTGACGGGGACGTGGTCCGGGGCGCGGCGTCGCGGCGGGCATCCCCGCATCGTACGACCGGCGGGTGGAGGCGCGGCCCCGACACCGGGCGAGCGGGCGGCGCTCGCCCGCGCTCGGCGCGGGGTGCGCGGCGGCGCGGGGTGCGCGGCGGCGCGGGGTGCGCGGCG
>JAHYJQ010000285.1 GCA_019429025.1 Trueperaceae bacterium
CCGCCTGCGACGCGCCGGCCGGTCCGAGGCGGGCGATCTCCTGCGCGGCGGCCTCGAGCGCCGCCGGGCCCGCGCAGGAGCAGTCGCAGACGAAGGCGGCGGCGGCCGCGGCGGGGGCGGGCGGCGCGTCGGGCGCGTCCGGTCCGGGCGGCGGCGTACGCGTCGTCGCCGCGCCGGGCTGCGAACGGCGGCGGCGGTCCGAAGCCGGCTTGCGCGCGAGTCCCTCGCCAACGCGACGCCCCACACCGCCGCATGCGCCAACTCCCGCGGCACGAACTCCACACCCGTCCGCGCCAGCGACCGACCCAACCCCAGGCGCGCGCCCCGAGACCGGCAGGTGGCGAGACGCCGCCGGCACCCGCTTGCCGGCCGGACCGGTTCACGTCTGGCGCGCTCTTGTCCACGCGACCCCGGTCAGCAGCAGCGGAGCCAGGTCGCCCAGGAACGAGGGATCGGCGACCTTCGCAGCCATGTTCGCCTTGACCTGCGCCCTCGTAACCGGCGTGCCGCCGAACCCCAGGTAACGCAAGATGGCCGGGATCACGGGTCCGGCTCGACGTCGTCGTTGACGAGGGCGCGCCAGCTGACCGGTACTCGCGGGGCACCACGACGAAGAAGTCGTGCCGCGGGCTGACGATGGCGCCGGAGCGCTTCAGTCGGTAGAGCGCCATCTTGCTGGTCGAGTCGGTGCCGTCCGCCACCGCACCGGCTTCGGCGCGCGTGAAGACGTTTCTTCCCTGCTCGGGGAGCGCCTCGATCGAACTGCGTAGGTTACGCGCCTGGGCCATCACGGAACCTCACGCACAACGTGACGCATTGCGTAGCGTTGTGCGTGAGTTCCTGCGCCCCGACCACGGTCAGGACTCGCGCGGCGCGACCACCTCCAACTTGATCCGGTCCGGATCCTCGCAGAAAACGGCGTAGTACCCGGGCGCCGTCGCGAACGGGTAGCGCTCGTCGTACAGCAGCGCGAACCCCGCCGCCGCGACCCACGCGCGCACCTCGTCGACCCGCGCCCGCGACCGCGCGTCGACGCCGGGGTCGCCGGCCACGAGGCCCAGGTCGGCGACGAACGTCAGCTGGTGGAACGGCTGGCTCGCGCTCTTGTGGCTCGCCAGGACCGTACCGGGCCAGCCCGACAGATCCGCCAGCAAGCCCAGCACGGGCGCGCTCGCCAGCATCGCCGCCCTGGCGGAGCGCACGCTCGGGTCCGCCTCTTCGTCGCACGATGCCTGCATCGTCGTCCTCCCGGTCGAACCGCATGGGACACCGCGCCGACGCGATGCGCACGCTCTCGGATCCTCATGGCGTTCGCGCAGGGCGTCAGGTGCGCCCGGTCTCGACATCGCCCGCACGCTCGTAGCTCACGAGGATGACGCCGGTCGAGGTGACCTGGCTCTCCGTCACCCGGAACGCCGCCGGCATCGCGCCGCCCGCGAACAGCCGCTTGCCGCGGCCGAGCGTGATCGGATGGATCCGCAGCCAGAACGCGTCGACCAGGTCGTGCTTCAGGAGCGTCTGCAGCAGGTTCGCGCTCCCGTACACGTGCAGGTCCGCCCCCGGCCGGCGCTTGAGCTCCGTGACCCGGCCCGCCACGTCGCCGCCCAGGAACACGGACGGACCCCACGCGTGCGCGGTCAGGCTGTTCGACGCGACGTACTTCGTCGCCGTCTGGACCTCCGGCCAGACGTCCGGATGCTGCGGCCAGTACGGCGCCCAGATCTCGAACGTCCGGCGCCCCAACAGCAGGTCGAACGGCAGGCTCATCTGCTCCCGGATGACGGCCGACTGAACGGGGTCGACGTAGGGACGGATCCACCCGCCGTGCACGAAGCCGCCGCTGGTGTCCTCGTCGGGCCCGCCCGGCGCCTGGACGACGCCGTCGAGGGTGACGAACTCGATCGCGGTCAGCTTCCTCACGCCGGGGTCCCCCGGAACGCGCGCTCGAGCTCCGCCAGGTCCAGACGCCGCATCGGCAGCCGCGCGTGGAACACACGGTCGCGGGCGGCCTCGTCGTCCGACGCCAGCCAAGCGCCGACCTGCTCCGGCACCACCTGCCACCACAGGCCGAAGCGGTCGCGCACCCAGCCGCACGGGCCCTCGTCGCCGCCGTCGGCCGCGAGCGGTCCGGGGTCGCCAGGATCGGCTTCGAGAGCGCGTTCATCCTCGTCCTCTACCTGGGGGCCGTACTCGTCATGCCGTGACGCGCGGTCACGCCGGGGCCCCCGGCCGGCGGAGGGCCATCGAGCTCGGCCACGGCCTTCGCGCGCAGCATGACCTCCAGGAACCGCCGCGGCTCCTCGAAGCACGCCACGTGGCCCGAACGAGGGAAGAGGACGAACTCCTTCCGCGGCGCCCGCAGCACGTCCAGGTACTGCCGCGCGAGCTCCGGGCTCGTGAGCCCATCGTGCTCACCGGCGACGAAGCAGACGGGCGCGTCCACGGCGGGGATCTCCCGCGCGAGGTCCACCCGGCAGAACTCGGGCCACAGGAGCCCCATGTTCCAGCGCACGCGCGCGAACAGGTTGACCAGGTCCCGCAGGGTCAGCTCGGGGTTCATGGCGATGACCCGGCCGATCTCCGCGGCGCGCTCCGGCTCGACGGTCACCATGCCCAGGGCGCGCATCCACCGCCGCTGAACCAGCGTCCCCTCCACGGTGGCGAAGGCGCCGTCCTTCGGCTCGCCCAGTGCCTCCAGCTGGGCCACGGCCTTGCCGTTCCCGCGCTCGCGGGCGCGCTGCAGGCAGGCGCGGTAAGCGCGCAACTCCTCCGCTCCCCGGTCCACCACCTGGTTGACGCCGACGTAGGCGGCCACCAGGTCGGGCCGCCTCGCCGCGAGCCTCATGCCCAGGACGGTGCCCCACGACTGGCCCACCAGGAACAGCTTCCGCTGGCCGAAGCGCCGCAGCAGGTGCAGGCTCAGCTCCTCCAGGTCGGCCACGAACTGCGCCATCGTCATGCGGTCGTCCGAGAGCTCGCGGGCGTACGACTTCCCGGCGCCACGCTGACTCCAGTGCGCCACCACGAAGTGCTCCTCGAGCTCGGGGACGAAGTGCCGGATGGCGCCCAGGTCCGGCCCGCCGGGACCCCCATGCACGTACAGCAGGAGCGGGTTCGCCGCGTCGCGGCCGCGCAGGGTCAGCCACTGGGCGATCCCGCCCAGGGTCATCCGTTCCAGGGCGGCGATGCTCGGGGCACGACCCCCGTGCGTCACGGCGCCGCCGGTCCCGACCCGGCGGGCCGCAGGTTCGCGAGCAGCACGACGAGCGACGCGAACGACCCCACCACGAACGCCAGCCACAGCGCCAGCAGACCGTCGCCGCCGCCCTGCGCCAGCGGACCGCCCAGCGCGGAGCCGATCGCCAGCAGCAGCGCGTACACGGCCCCCTTCACGTGCAGCACCACCGCGAGGATCACGCCCCAGGCGCGCCGCCGCCACAGCCAGCCGGCGGCGAGGGCCACCGGCGCCACCACCAGCGACAGGTCGAGCGCCGCGATCAGCCGGAACGCCTCCGCGCCCAACCCCGGTTCCACGCCGCCCACGGCGAACCCCAGCGCCTGGCCGACCCACGCGATCCCCAGCACGCCGGCCCAGAACGCCATGTACCCCGCCAGCGGCCGCGCCGGCAGACGCGACGACGCGCGGCCGATCGCCGCCGCGTCCAGCGCCACGAGCCCCGCGATCAGCGCCGCCCCCGCCGCGACGAAGGCCACGACGTACAGCAGGAAGTGCGCGTTGAGGGCCGCCCCGAACAGGTAGAAGGCGTAGTTGTAGAACGCGTACTGCATCGCCCCCAACAGCACCAACAGCGCCCGCAGCGAGCCGCGCCACGCCAGCGCCAGCGACGCGAGCGCGATCGGGGTGGCGACGAAGAGCGTGACGGGGTCGTTGACCCGCCAGGCATCGAGCGCGAAACCCACGTCGCGGTACAGCCCGGGGAACGCCATCCCCGTGGCGGCTTGCGCGGCCATCAGGGCGGTGGCGAGCGCGGAGAGGCGCAGCGTGGTACGCGGCAGCGAACGCACGAACCGAGTCTACGACGCGTTCGTGGCCCGCGGCGGGCCGGATGGCTCGAGCCGCGGCCGGTTCACGGTTCAGGCTCCGCGCGAGGCGCCGTCGCCACCGCGGCCGGGCTCGAAGCC
>JAHYJQ010000286.1 GCA_019429025.1 Trueperaceae bacterium
AGCTCGGCTCGCTCCGCGCTCGTCAACGTCACCCGATACCGCTTCGCCACGACATCCTCCTAACGCGCAACACGTCAAGAGGAACCTACCACCCCTAACCGACAGACCACGTGTGACATGACACTAGAGTCATACCTGGAGGTTGTCGCATGCAGACCAAGGTAGCCGTCAGCATCGACGACCGTCTGATCCGAGAGGTCGACCTGCTCGTGCGGGACGAGCGCTACGCGAGCAGCAGCCAGGCCATCGAGGCGGCGGTAGCCGAACAACTGCGCCGCGTTCGCCGGCGGCGTCTCGCCGAGGCGTGCGCCGTGCTCGATCCCGTCGAGGAGGTCGCCCTCGCCGAAGAAGGGCTGGGCGCCGACGCCCGAGCATGGCCGCCGTACTGAGGGCACCCGCAGCCGACATCCCGAACTGGCCCTCCTCATGCCCAGGCGATAACCTCGGGCATGGACGCTCGGAAGCTGCGCCACGTGTTCGCCGTGACGCTGACGGCAGCGCTGCTCGCCGCGTGCAGCCGATCCTTCCTGCCGCCCGACGCGTTCGTCGTAGGGGGCGAGGCGCGACCCGCGGTGGTCGTCCCACCGCCCGACCACGACCCCGCCGTGCCCACGCCGCTGCTGGTGATGCTGCACGGCTACCGCTCGAGCGCGGCGCGGGTGGAGCGCATCTTCCCCTTCGGCAGCGGCGCGGCGGTCGCCGGCGTCATCGTCGTGCGCCCGCAGGGCACGCGGGACACGGCCGGACAGCGCTACTGGAACGCCGCCGAGGCCTGCTGCGACCTGCTCGATCGCGACGTCGACGACGAGCAGTACCTGCTCTCCGTCATCGACGAGATCGCGGACACCGTCGCCGTCTCCGAGGTCGCGCTGTTCGGCCACTCGAACGGCGCCTTCATGGCCTACACCCTCGCCTGCAGCAACCCGGCGCGCTTCGCGGCGGTCGTCACCGTCGCCGGCGCGCTCGACGACCCGCCCCCCGACTGCGGCGCGGACGGTCCGCCGCGCGTGCTGCACATCCACGGCACCAACGACGGGATCATCAACTACGAGGGCGGATCGATCTTGGGGCAGCCGCCCTACACGGGCGCGGCGGCCACGGTGGCCGTCTTCGCCGACGGCGCCGGCTGTGGCCCCCTCGCGGAGGGCACGCCCTTCGATCTCGACACCCGCGTCCCGGGCGACGAGACGATGCCGCTCGAGGCCGACTGCCCGGAGGGCCGCCGCGTGGTGCACTGGCGGATCGACGGGGGGCCCCACGAGCCCGCCGTGCGCGAGAACTTCGCCGCGCGGGTGCTGGGGTTCGCGTTCGGGGAGTGAAAGGTACGGCCCGTGCCCGACAGCCCCGCCTACCGCCCCACCATCCGCGGGTCGAGCAGGTCGCGCAGGCGGTCGCCGAGCAGGTTCAGCGTCAGCACCACCAGGAAGATCATGGTGCCGGGCACCAGCGACACCCACGGCGCGACGCGCAGGAACTGACGCCCGTTGGAGAGCATCACGCCCCACTCGGCCTGCGGCGGCTGGGCGCCTAGGCCCAGGAAGCTCATCCCCGCCGCGGCCATGATCATCCAGCCGACGTCGAGCGTCGCGGCCACCACGATGGGGCTGAGGGAGTTGCTGAGGACGTGGCGCAGGAGGATGCGGGCGGGCCCGGCGCCGGCGGCCTCGGCCGCCTCGACGAACTCGCGTCTGCGCAGCGACAGCGCGCTGCTGCGGGCGATGCGCACGTAGTAGGGCACCCCGGCGATCGAGATCGCCAGCATCGTGTTCATCAGGCCGGGCCCCAGGATGGCGACGATCATCAGGGCCAACAGGATGTAGGGAAAGGCCATGAGCATGTCGACGACCCGCTGCGTCCAGAAGTCGAAGCGGCCGCCGAGGTAGCCGCTGACGAGCCCGAGCGTCACGCCGATGGCCACGGCGATGCCCACGGCGGCGAAGCCGACGGCCAGCGAGATGCGCGCGCCCCACACGACGCGCGACAGCAGGTCGCGGCCGAACTCGTCGGTGCCGAGAAGATGGCCGGGCGTCAGGGGCGGCTTGAGCCGGTCGACCAACGACCCGCGGACCGGGTCCGGCAGGCCCAGCCAGGGCGCCAGCAGGGCAGCGAGCACGAACACCGCCAGGATGACGAAGGAGACGGCGGCGACGGGCTCGCCGAGGAGCGCGCGCCAGAAGGCGCGGCGCCCGCGCGCCACCGGGGCGGCGTCGATGGGGATTCCGGGCTCGTCAGCCGGCAGGCCCCCGCCACCACCGGACGGCCCGGCCGGACCGGGCCCACCGCGCGGCGCTCGCGGTCCCGCGCTCACTGGTAGCTGATCCTGGGGTCGACGAGGGTGTAGGCCACGTCGGTGAGGAGGTTGGTGAAGACGTAGATGCCCGCCGCCATCAGCGTCACGCCCTGCACCAGCGGGAAGTCGCGGGCGAGGATGGCGTTGATCGCCAGCGTGCCGATGCCGGGCCAGGAGAACACCTGCTCGACCAGCACCGCGCCGCCGAGCACGTAGCCCGTCTGCAGGCCGACGATCGTCAGGATCGGGATGAGCGCGTTGCGGAACGCGTGCTGCAGCACGACCACGCGGCGCGTCAGGCCCTTGGCCTGAGCCGTGCGGACGTAGTCCTGGCGCAGCACCTCGAGCATCGTCGCGCGCGTCATGCGCGCCAGCAGGGCGCCGATGCCGGCCGCCAGGGTCACGGCCGGCAGGACGAGATGCATGAGCAGGTCGCCGAAGTCGCCGCCGCCGGCGGGGTACATGCCCGTCACCGGGAACCAACCCATGCGCAGCCCCAGCACGACCTGCAGCACGATGCCCAGGAAGAAGGGCGGCAGCGAGTAGCCGATGAGCGTGGTGGTGATGGCCGTGCGATCGAGCAGCGAGCCCGCCACGACGGCCGACACCACCCCCAGCGCGATGCCGATGCCGACGGCGATGAGCATCGCCACCACGGCGAGGATCAGCGTCGCCTGGAAGCGCTCCCACACCAGCGGCAGGACGCCCGCGCGCAGTTGGATCGAGCGGCCCCAGTCGCCGGACACCACGCCGCCGATCCAGCGCAGGTACTGCACGTGGAGCGGCCGGTCGAGGCCGAGCTCGGTGCGCAGCGCCTCGAGCGACGTGGCGGTCGCCTTGGGGCCCAGCATGACGAGCGCCGGGTCGCCCGGGGCGAGGTGCAGGGAGAGGAACACCAGCACGCTCACCCCGAGCAACGTCGGGAACGTCACCAGCAGTCGGCGGAGGAGGTACGACGCCATCGCGGCTCTAGCGCCAGCTCACCTCGACCTTCTCGAAGCGGAAGACGCCCGTCGGGTGCGGCACGAAGCCCTCGATGCCGCTGCGGTAGATGACGATCTGCGTCTCGTGATCGACCGGCACGACCGGCATGTCGGCCATGATCAGCCGCTGCGCCTCCTCGTACAGGGCCACGCGCGCGTCGTGGTCGCTCGTGGTGCGCGCCTCGCGCAAGATCGCGTCGACCTCGGGGTTGGCGTAGTAGCCCAGGTTGAAGCCGAAGGGCGGGAACTGGTCGCCGGAGAGGAGGATGTAGAGGAAGTTGTCGGGGTCGCCGTTGTCGCCGATCCACGACATCTGGAACATCGCGGGCACGGTGTCGGCGCTGTCGAGCGGCACGATCACGCGGTCGAGGTAGGTGCCCCACTCGAACTGCTGGATCGTCGCCTCGATGCCGACGCGCGACAGGAAGTCCTGGATGACGGTGCCCATGGCCACCGGCTGCTGCATGCCGGAACCGGAGGCGGGCACCCAGAACTCGACCTGGAAGCCGTCGGGGTAGCCGGCCTCGGCCAGCAACTCGCGCGCGCGCTCGGGGTCGTAGGGGTACTCGGGGACGTCGTCGGTGTAGCCCCACACCACCGGCGGCAGGAAGTTCTTGGCGAGCACGCCGGTGCCGCCCAGGACCGCGTTCACGATCGCCTGGCGGTCGACCGCGAGCGCGACGGCCTGGCGCACGCGGGCATCGTCGAAGGGCGCCTTGGTGACGTTGAAGACGACGTACCAGGTGTGCATGCCGGCCTGCTCGGCGAAGGTGAAGCGGTCGTCGCTGCGCAGGCGGGGCAGGTCGTCGGGCGGCAGGTTGACGGCCAGGTCGATCTCGCCGGCCTCGAGCGCGGCCAACCTAGCC